>NZ_JALRNG020000079.1:0-2571 GCF_030272875.2 Pseudomonas sp. BJa5 | reverse complement strand
TCTTCGTAGTTACCACCCGAAACGTCCTTGATGGCGTTGGTCAGATCGAGGTTGGTGCTGTGCACGTTGTCCGGTGCAGTGAACTGCACGGTGCCGCTGCTCTGGCCGACCGCGATGACGATCTGCTGGCCATTGGTGAGGTTGATCACCAATGGGGTACCGGTGACCGGCGCGCTGACAGTAGCGGTGTAGGTGATCACGCCACCTTCGCCGATAGTACTGACATCAGCGGTCAACTTGACGGTCGACGGGTCGATGGTGTCGTTGACCTCGGTGACGGCCGCCGACGGGTCGACGTTGAGGTTTTCGAAGTCGCCGCCGGACGTACCGGTGATGGTTGCCTCGACCTGGCCAGCGTCGATGTACACGTCGTCGTCCGGTGCCGCGACAGTCACGCTGCCCGAAGTCTCACCGGCCGCAATGGTGATGCTTTCACCATTGCTGAGGGTGATGGTCATGGCGGTGCCGGCCGGGTTGGTCAGCGTCGCGGTGTAGGTGATCTCGCCACCTTCGTTGACCGACGGGGTCGCGGTCAGCTTCAGACCGGTAGTGTCTTCGGTGCCTGGACCGTCGGTGACGGTCACAGTGGTGGTGCCCGAGGCAGTCAGGTCCTCGTAGTTACCGCCACTGACGTCCTTGATGCTGTTGGTCAGGTCGAGGTTGGTGCTGTGCACGTTGTCTGGCGCGGTGAACTGCACGGTGCCAGTGCTCTGGCCGACGCCAATGACGATCTGCTGGCCATTGGTGAGGTTGATCACCAATGGGGTGCCGCTCACCGGGGCGCTGACGGTAGCGGTGTAGGTGATCACGCCACCTTCACCGATGGTGCTGACATCGGCAGTGAGTTTCACCGTCGATGGATCGATGGTGTCGTTGACTTCAGTCACAGCCGCCGACGGGTCGACGTGGAGGTTTTCAAAGTCGCCACCGGACGTGCCGGTGATGGTTGCTTCGACCTGGCCGGCATCGATGTACACGTCATCGTCCGGCGCGGCGACAGTCACGCTGCCGCTGGTTTCACCCGCCGCAATGGTGATCGATTCACCATTGCTGAGGGTAATTGTCATGGCAGTGCCGGCCGGGTTGGTCAGGGTGGCGGTGTAGGTGATTTCACCGCCTTCGTTGACCGATGGGGTGGCGGTCAGCTTCAGACCGGTGGTGTCTTCAGTGCCTGGACCATCGGTGACGGTGACGGTGGTTTCACCGGAAGCCGTCAGGTCTTCGTAATTACCGCCCGAGACGTCCTTGATGCTGTTGGTCAGGTCCAGGTTGGTGTTGTGCACGTTGTCTGGCGCAGTGAACTGCACGGTGCCAGTGCTCTGACCGACCGCGATGACGATCTGCTGGCCATTGGTCAGGTTGATCACCAGTGGCGTGCCGGTGACCGGCGCGCTGACGGTAGCGGTGTAGGTGATCACGCCACCTTCGCCGATAGTGCTGACATCAGCGGTCAACTTGACGGTCGACGGATCGAGGGTGTCGTTGACCTCGGTTACGGCCGCCGACGGGTCGACGTTGAGGTTTTCGAAGTCGCCACCGGAGGTGCCGGTGATAGTCGCTTCGACCTGGCCAGCGTCGATATAGACGTCATCATCCGGCGCGGCGACAGTCACGCTGCCCGAAGTCTCACCGGCAGCGATGGTGATGCTTTCACCATTGCTGAGGGTGATGGTCATGGCCGTGCCAGCCGGGTTGGTCAGGGTCGCGGTGTAGGTGATCTCGCCGCCTTCGTTGACCGATGGGGTCGCGGTCAGCTTCAGGCCAGTTTCATCCTGGGTGCCCGGGCCGTCAGTAACGGTGACGGTGGTTTCACCGGAAGCGGTCAGTTCCTCGTAGTTGCCGCCACTCACGTCCTTGATGCTGTTGGTCAGGTCCAGGTTGCTGTTGTGCACGTTGTCCGGTGCAGTGAACTGCACGGTGCCAGTGCTCTGACCGACCGCGATGACGATCTGCTGGCCATTGGTCAGGTTGATCACCAGCGGGGTGCCGGTCACCGGGGCGCTGACGGTGGCGGTGTAGGTAATCACACCACCTTCACCGATGGTGCTGACGTCGGCGGTCAATTTGACGGTCGACGGGTCGAGGGTGTCGTTGACCTCGGTGACGGCCGGGGTGTTATCCACCGCCAGGTTTTCGAAGTCGCCACCGGTGGTACCGGTGATGGTCGCCTCGACCTGACCAGCATCGATATAGACGTCGTCGTCCGGCGCGGCCACGGTCACGCTGCCGCTGGTTTCGCCCGCCGCGATGGTGATGCTCTCACCATTGCTGAGGGTGATGCTCATGGCGGTGCCAGCCGGGTTGGTCAGGGTGGCGGTGTAGGTGATCTCGCCACCTTCGTTGACCGATGGGGTCGCGGTCAGCTTCAGGCCGGTAGTGTCTTCAGTGCCTGGACCATCGGTGACGGTCACGGTGGTCTCACCGGAAGCAGTCAGCTCCTCGTAGTTGCCGCCCGAAACGTCCTTGATCGCGTTGGTCAGATCGAGGTTGCTGCTGTGCACGTTGTCTGGCGCGGTGAACTGCACGGTGCCCGTGCTCTGGCCGACGCCGATGACGATCTGCTGGCCGTTG
>NZ_JALRNG020000078.1:0-2712 GCF_030272875.2 Pseudomonas sp. BJa5 | reverse complement strand
CGCTCTTTAACAATCGAATCAAGCAATTCGTGTGGGTGCTTGTGAAATCAGACTGATAGTCACAAAGATTATCAGCATCACAAGTGACTACATGAGCAATCATATAGTTCATTTTGAGATTGCTGAGCCAAGTTTAGGGTTTCTTAAAAACCCAAGCAGTATTGAACTGAAGAGTTTGATCATGGCTCAGATTGAACGCTGGCGGCAGGCCTAACACATGCAAGTCGAGCGGATGAGAAGAGCTTGCTCTTCGATTCAGCGGCGGACGGGTGAGTAATGCCTAGGAATCTGCCTGGTAGTGGGGGACAACGTTTCGAAAGGAACGCTAATACCGCATACGTCCTACGGGAGAAAGCAGGGGACCTTCGGGCCTTGCGCTATCAGATGAGCCTAGGTCGGATTAGCTAGTTGGTGAGGTAATGGCTCACCAAGGCGACGATCCGTAACTGGTCTGAGAGGATGATCAGTCACACTGGAACTGAGACACGGTCCAGACTCCTACGGGAGGCAGCAGTGGGGAATATTGGACAATGGGCGAAAGCCTGATCCAGCCATGCCGCGTG
Organism: Pseudomonas sp. BJa5; assembly: GCF_030272875.2. Classification (NCBI taxonomy): domain Bacteria; kingdom Pseudomonadati; phylum Pseudomonadota; class Gammaproteobacteria; order Pseudomonadales; family Pseudomonadaceae; genus Pseudomonas; species Pseudomonas sp. BJa5. Next base: position 2,149 of record NZ_JALRNG020000078.1, on the reverse strand, counting down.
TGTGAAGAAGGTCTTCGGATTGTAAAGCACTTTAAGTTGGGAGGAAGGGCAGTAAGTTAATACCTTGCTGTTTTGACGTTACCAACAGAATAAGCACCGGCTAACTCTGTGCCAGCAGCCGCGGTAATACAGAGGGTGCAAGCGTTAATCGGAATTACTGGGCGTAAAGCGCGCGTAGGTGGTTCGTTAAGTTGGATGTGAAATCCCCGGGCTCAACCTGGGAACTGCATCCAAAACTGGCGAGCTAGAGTAGGGCAGAGGGTGGTGGAATTTCCTGTGTAGCGGTGAAATGCGTAGATATAGGAAGGAACACCAGTGGCGAAGGCGACCACCTGGGCTCATACTGACACTGAGGTGCGAAAGCGTGGGGAGCAAACAGGATTAGATACCCTGGTAGTCCACGCCGTAAACGATGTCAACTAGCCGTTGGAATCCTTGAGATTTTAGTGGCGCAGCTAACGCATTAAGTTGACCGCCTGGGGAGTACGGCCGCAAGGTTAAAACTCAAATGAATTGACGGGGGCCCGCACAAGCGGTGGAGCATGTGGTTTAATTCGAAGCAACGCGAAGAACCTTACCAGGCCTTGACATGCAGAGAACTTTCCAGAGATGGATTGGTGCCTTCGGGAACTCTGACACAGGTGCTGCATGGCTGTCGTCAGCTCGTGTCGTGAGATGTTGGGTTAAGTCCCGTAACGAGCGCAACCCTTGTCCTTAGTTACCAGCACGTTATGGTGGGCACTCTAAGGAGACTGCCGGTGACAAACCGGAGGAAGGTGGGGATGACGTCAAGTCATCATGGCCCTTACGGCCTGGGCTACACACGTGCTACAATGGTCGGTACAGAGGGTTGCCAAGCCGCGAGGTGGAGCTAATCTCACAAAACCGATCGTAGTCCGGATCGCAGTCTGCAACTCGACTGCGTGAAGTCGGAATCGCTAGTAATCGCGAATCAGAATGTCGCGGTGAATACGTTCCCGGGCCTTGTACACACCGCCCGTCACACCATGGGAGTGGGTTGCACCAGAAGTAGCTAGTCTAACCTTCGGGAGGACGGTTACCACGGTGTGATTCATGACTGGGGTGAAGTCGTAACAAGGTAGCCGTAGGGGAACCTGCGGCTGGATCACCTCCTTAATCGACGACATCAGCTGCTTCATAAGCTCCCACACGAATTGCTTGATTCATTGAAGAAGACGATCAAGACCCTATATAGGTCTGTAGCTCAGTTGGTTAGAGCGCACCCCTGATAAGGGTGAGGTCGGCAGTTCAAATCTGCCCAGACCTACCAATATGCGGGGCCATAGCTCAGCTGGGAGAGCGCCTGCCTTGCACGCAGGAGGTCAGCGGTTCGATCCCGCTTGGCTCCACCACTCTGCAGTACCTTGATCAAACTCAGAAATGAGCATTCGCGTCGAATGTTGATTTCTGGCTTTTGTCAGATCGTTCTTTAAAAATTTGGATATGTGATAGATATAGACTGAACACCAGTTTCACTGCTGGTGGATCAGGCTAAGGTAAAATTTGTGAGTGTCTCTTAAGACTTTAAGAGTATTGCGAATTTTCGGCGAATGTCGTCTTCACAGTATAACCAGATTGCTTGGGGTTATATGGTCAAGTGAAGAAGCGCATACGGTGGATGCCTTGGCAGTCAGAGGCGATGAAAGACGTGGTAGCCTGCGATAAGCTTCGGGGAGTCGGCAAACAGACTTTGATCCGGAGATCTCTGAATGGGGGAACCCACTCAGCATAAGCTGAGTATCTTGTACTGAATACATAGGTACAAGAGGCGAACCAGGGGAACTGAAACATCTAAGTACCCTGAGGAAAAGAAATCAACCGAGATTCCCTTAGTAGTGGCGAGCGAACGGGGACTAGCCCTTAAGTGGCTTTGAGATTAGCGGAACGCTCTGGAAAGTGCGGCCATAGTGGGTGATAGCCCTGTACGCGAAAATCTCTTAGTCATGAAATCGAGTAGGACGGAGCACGAGAAACTTTGTCTGAATATGGGGGGACCATCCTCCAAGGCTAAATACTACTGACTGACCGATAGTGAACCAGTACCGTGAGGGAAAGGCGAAAAGAACCCCGGAGAGGGGAGTGAAATAGAACCTGAAACCGTATGCGTACAAGCAGTGGGAGCCTACTT
>NZ_JALRNG020000077.1:0-3242 GCF_030272875.2 Pseudomonas sp. BJa5 | reverse complement strand
GCCGATGGTAGTGTGGGGTTTCCCCATGTGAGAGTAGGTCATCGTCAAGATTAAATTCCGAAACCCCTATCTGCGCACGCAGGTAGGGGTTTTGTCTTTCTGGCTGCCCATTCCTGCAGTCAATGGCCCCCTGTGGGAGCGGCGGTGCGGCGATCCGACTTGCCCCGCGATGCGATGTGTCCTGCAGACCGCGATCGCGGGGCAAGCCCGCTCCCACCGCCGCTCCTACAGGTCGAACGCAGCCAATATCCAGCCCGCTGTTTTCTATGCAATCCCCACCTGCCTAGCTATCATGCCAACCTCATTATGAGTCGAGATTGGCATGCTGAAGTTGTTGAAGCTCCTCAAGGATGGTCGGTTCCATTCCGGGCAGGACCTGGGGACCGCCCTTGGCGTAAGTCGCAGTGCTGTCTGGAAGCAGCTACAGCACCTTGAGGCTGAGCTGAATCTGCCTATTCACAAAGTGCGTGGCCGCGGCTACCAGTTGGCCGCGCCGTTGTCGTTGCTGGAAGAGGCGGCAATCGCCGAGTCCTCCCTGGGCGAGCACTGGCCCGTATCGATCCACGATTCCATTGACTCGACCAATGCCCAGGCGTTGCGTGCCATTGGCGATGGGCAGGCTGCGCCGTTCCTGGTGCTGGCCGAGCGCCAGACGGCCGGTCGTGGCCGGCGAGGCCGCCAGTGGGTCAGTCCTTTCGCTGAAAACCTCTATTACAGCCTGGTGCTGCGCATAGAGGGTGGCATGCGCCAGCTTGAAGGCCTGAGCCTGGTCGTCGGCCTTGCGGTCTTGCGCACATTGCAGTCATTTGGCGTTGCAGAGGCCGGCCTGAAATGGCCAAACGATGTATTGGTCAATAATCAGAAGATCGCCGGCATTCTCCTGGAGCTGGTGGGCGACCCTGCGGATGTCTGTCATGTCGTGCTGGGGATCGGCATCAATGTGAACATGCAGGTCGCCAGCGAGGTCGATCAGCTGTGGACATCGGTGCGCCGGGAAACAGGTGTGAATATCGATCGCAACCTGATGGTCGCCAGGCTCAACCACAACCTGCAGATCGATCTCGAGCGCCATCGCCTGGAGGGCTTTGCCGCCTTCCAGGTTGAATGGGAGCAGGCGCACCTATGGCAGGGTAGGGCGGTATCACTGATCGCCGGGGTCAACAGGATCGATGGCGTAGTGTTGGGTATCGATGGTCAGGGCGCATTGCGTCTTGAGGTCGATGGTGAAGAAAAGAGCTTCAGCGGTGGTGAGCTCAGTTTGAGGTTGCGTGATGATTCTTGAGCTCGATTGCGGTAACAGCTTCATCAAGTGGCGGATCGTTCGCAGTGCCTTCGCGACCCTCGTCGTCGGCGGCGTGGTCGATTCCGACCAGGCGCTGGTGACGGCGATCAAAGCGTTGGCTGTGCCGCCTGAGCGCTGTCGCCTGGTCAGCGTGCGAAGCGAAGAGGAAACCGCCAGCCTCTGCGCGCTGCTGGCCCAATGCTTCGGTCTTGAGGTGATGGTTGCACAACCGGCCCGGGAGGTGGGCGGGGTGCGCAATGGTTATGAGGACTACCAGCGCCTCGGCCTGGACCGCTGGCTTGCTGTGCTGGGTGGCTATCACCTGGCCAAGGGCGCCTGCCTGGTCATGGACTTCGGTACGGCGGCCAAGGCCGATTTCGTCGCGGCCGATGGCGAGCACCTGGGCGGCTTCATTTGTCCGGGTATGCCGCTGATGCGCAGCCAGTTGCGTACCCACACCCGGCGTATCCGTTACGACGACGCTTCGGCTGAGCGGGCGCTGTCGAGCATGGCCCCGGGACGTTCTACGGTCGAAGCGGTCGAGCGTGGTTGTGTGCATATGCTGCAGGGCTTCGTCGGTTCCCAGCTTGCCCATGCAAAGGCACTGTGGGGGAATGATTTCGTGGTGCTGCTGACCGGAGGGGATGCACCTCTGGTGCAAGAAGCCGCGCCGAGCGCCCTTGTCGTACCTGACCTGGTATTCGTTGGCCTGGCTCTGGCCTGTCCCCTGGATTGAGGTGGCTATGCGTTGGTTGTTTCTGTTGTTAGTGGTGCTCAATGGCGTCTATTACGTCTGGCACCAGCAGGAGGCACCGCTGAAGGCCAAGGAAGTGGCGCCGTTGTCGTTGTACAAGGGGAATCAGCAGGGGATTCGCTTGCTGAGTGAGTCCCAGAGCGGCAAACAGGCCCCTGAGCGTGGCCAGGAATGCCTGTATGTAGGTGGCCTGAGCAGCAAGGAGCAGCTTGCGGCCTTGCGCCAACGGCTGCTGACCCTTGATGTAGGGGCTGTTCCGGTGGTTGGGCGGCTGGGTGATGCAGCCGGTTTGTGGTTGCAGATTGCGCCGCAAAGCCAGCGTTTGCTGGACCAAACCGTGCTCGGAACACTTTCTAGGGATTTCAAAGACTTAAAACATAAAATAATGTTGTGCGAGGGTATTGCAACTGGTGAATAGCCTGTTAGAATGGCGCCCGCTCCACAGCGATAACCACTAAGTGGTAACGAAGTGAAGCAGTTGTCAAAGTAGCTAACCTCAAGATTTTAATGAGAAAAAGCTTGACAACAGGACGGCAAGAGATTAAGATGCCGCCCACGTTCAGGAGGGGTTCCCGAGCGGCCAAAGGGATCAGACTGTAAATCTGACGTCTACGACTTCGAAGGTTCGAATCCTTCCCCCTCCACCAGTTTAGCGAGAGCCGCAAGCTCCGCGGGTATAGTTTAGTGGTAGAACCTCAGCCTTCCAAGCTGATGATGCGGGTTCGATTCCCGCTACCCGCTCCAGGTTTGCTGTTTTTGCACAGTGTTACGCTCTTGTAGCTCAGTTGGTAGAGCACACCCTTGGTAAGGGTGAGGTCAGCGGTTCAAATCCGCTCAAGAGCTCCATATAACAAGGCAGATATGAAAATATCTGCCTTTGTTTTAATGGTCGTATTCACTTGCTTCTTTCTTCTTGCTGAGGATTTTCTCGATGGCTAAGGAAAAGTTTGATCGTAGTCTGCCGCACGTGAACGTCGGCACCATTGGTCACGTTGACCATGGCAAGACCACGCTGACCGCAGCGCTGACTCGCGTTTGCTCCGAAGTTTTCGGCTCGGCCGTTGTTGAATTCGACAAGATCGACAGCGCTCCGGAAGAAAAAGCTCGCGGTATCACCATTAACACCGCTCACGTCGAGTACAACTCGAACATTCGTCACTACGCTCACGTTGACTGCCCAGGTCACGCTGACTACGTGAAGAACAT
>NZ_JALRNG020000076.1:0-6429 GCF_030272875.2 Pseudomonas sp. BJa5 | reverse complement strand
CCCAGTTCGGCGTCATCCAGCAGCTCGACCAGGGTGGCGATGTTGTAGCCGCCCTGCATGGTGCCCAGCAGTTCGGTGGCGCGCTTGCGGTCGATCAGCGGGGACTTGGCTTCGCCCTTGGCGACAGCGGAGAGGAAACCGGCCTTGACGTAGGCGGCTTCGTCCACTCCTGGCGGAACGCGGTTGGTGATCAGGTCGACGAGGACGGCTTCTTCGCCAGCAGGGGGATTCTTCAGCAGCTCGACCAGGCCTGCAGTTTGTTCGGCGTTAAGCGGCTGGGGCACGATGCCCAGGGCGGCACGCTCTTCGATGTGTTTGCGGTAGGCTTCAAGCACAGTTATTACCCTCATCAGTGGTCCCAAATGGGTGTCCGGGACGCTCATCCAGAAATTCCGGCACCCATGCGCAATACGGCTTTTTGAGCCGAGTAGCCAGGGTTGCAGGAAATCCTTACAGAAGCTGCTTTCAAAGTTTTACGCCTGTAGAACGGAGGCTGATGAGGGCTGGCGCGGGACAGGAGTGGATGCCTGTACCGAGCCAACGCCGTTCTACCGGATGAACTGTGCTCGTGACGCTTTGAAAACAGCTTCTAACGGACATTGCTGCCTTAAAAAGGCGGGATGATTCTACGGTAAAAACTGGATTAAGGTAAGGCGCGCTTGATGACTTTAGCGGGTGACCCCCGTTAGACAAAGGGCTAACATGACAGGCTGTTCCATCGCCCAACTGCCATTTTTTTCATGTCCAATCAGTCAATTAAAACGCCTTGTGTTGGCCTCTGCTCCACGGTTTACGGGGACTTGGTGTGCCGCGGCTGCAAGCGTTTCCACCATGAAGTGATCAACTGGAACGGCTACAACGACGATGAAAAACGTGCGGTGTGGCTGCGTCTGGAGCATTTGCTGGTGCAGGTCATGGTGGCCAAACTCGAGGTCTTTGATGCCAGCCTGCTGCGCCAGCAGCTGGAGCAGCGCAAGATCCGCTTCGTGCCGCATCAGTCCGAATACTGCTGGGCCTACCAGTTGATCGCCCGCGGGGCACGGGTGATCCGCGACCTGGAGGCCTACGGGATGGTGTTGTTGCCGGAGTTTCGCGACTGGGAACTGCCCCAGGTGCGCGATGCCATCGACCGGGAGTTCTTCCTGCTCTCCGAGGCCCACTACCAGCGCTACATCGCGCCGGGGTTTCTCAGGGATGCCCTGGGTTAGGCGGTGAATGCATCGCGGGGCAAGCCCGCTCCCACAGTGGTCACCTGTGGGAGCGGGCTTGCCCCGCGATCAGCTGCTTAGCCTTGCGCCAGCTCAGTCAGATGCACCCGCGCTTCCTCGCTCTTGAGCACCAGCACATCGCTTTCCAGCGAGTCGAGCACCACCTCGGCGGTATTGCCGATCAGCGCCCCGGAAATCCCGGTGCGGGCTACCGTGCCGATCACCGTCACTACCGCATCGTACTTGTTGGCGGTGTAGGGGATCAGCACATCCGCCGGGCCTTCGGCGACGTGCAGGCGTTCATCCTTGATATCGAACTCGGCCTGGAACGCTGCGCACTCCTCGCGATACTTCTGTTCGATGGTTTCTTTCAATTGATAGACCGGATCGGCCGCCGACAACATCGGTGACGGATGGGCGCTGATCACGTGCAGGTCGCCCTTGGCCAGGTTGGCGATCTCATAACCGTGGTCGATGATGTTCTTGTGCAGCAGGCGGTGCGCTTCGTCGTGGTTGCCGACGTCCACGGCGGCAAGGATCACTCCACCGGCCCAAGGGCGTTCGGTCTTGACCATCAGCACCGCGCAGGGGCACTGGCGCAGCAGCTTCCAGTCGCTGGGCGTGAGCAGGGCCTTTTTCAGCGGGTTGTCCGGGCGGTGCTCCTTGATCACCAGCTCGCACCCTTCGGCTTGCTGCACGTCGATGATCGATTCGTGCAAGGTGTCGTGCCAGGCCTGCTCGTGAGTCACATTGACGAACCCGTCATCGCGCAACTGGCTGGCAAGCAGGCTGAGCAGGGCGCTGTGGTCGTGTTTCTTGTCGCACATCAACAGGTGCAGGCGGGCGCCAGTGGCGCCGGCGATCAGTTTGGCCCGGGTCAGGGCGCGGCTGTGGGCATGTTCGGGGTCGAGTACCACCAGGATGCTGCGAACGGCTTGCATGAGCGTGAACTCCCTATCAGAAATGGCGACCGATGTCTGACTATAGTCGGCGCCAAGTGCAATGGGCGTTGATATGTATCAAGCATAGTTCACTGGTGATCGCCGCCGCTGCCGGTATAATCGCCGGTCTTGCCGTTGCCCTGCCTGTTTTGTGAGCCTATGCACCTAATTCCCGAAATCGATGCGTTCCTTGGTTGCCGTACTCCCGATGCCTGGGTCCAGGCGGCCCTTGCCGACCAGGAAACCCTGCTGATCGATCACAAGAACTGCGAGTTCAAGGCCGCCAGCACCGCGCTGAGCCTGATGGCCAAGTACAACACGCACCTGGACCTGATCAACATGATGTCGCGCCTGGCCCGTGAGGAGCTGGTGCACCACGAGCAGGTGCTGCGCCTGATGAAGCGGCGCAAGATCGCCCTGCGCCCGGTTTCAGCCGGGCGCTACGCCTCGGGGCTGCGCCGTGTGGTGCGCGCCCATGAGCCGGTCAAGCTGGTCGACACCCTGGTGGTCGGCGCTTTCATCGAGGCGCGCAGCTGCGAGCGCTTTGCCGCGCTGGTGCCGCACCTGGACGAAGAGCTCGGCAAGTTCTACCACGGCCTGCTCAAGAGCGAGGCCCGGCACTACCAGGGTTACCTGAAGCTGGCCCATCAATATGGTGAAGCGGCGGATATCGAGCGGGTGGTGGAGAAGGTCAGGGCGGTCGAGGCTGAGCTGATCAGCAGCCCGGATGAAGAGTTCCGCTTCCATAGCGGTATCCCGGCCTGAATCGAGGCGTCTGTAGGAGCGGGCTTGCCCCGCGATGCGATGTGATTGACCGATCGCAATCGCGGGGGCAAGCCCGCTCCTACAGGTAATCGACGATGGGTTGCGAGGCAGCCCTTTTTTATCGGCAAATAATAAGCATGCTAATTAATGGCTTGACGTTAGCTGTCTAGGCAGTAACATTATGTTACTTACTGCCTGAGCAGGTATCTCGTTCCATGCCGCATTACTCCCCCGAAAACTTCCAGACCTGCAACATCGGCCTGTTGCTGGCCCGTGCCGCGTTGGTCAAGGACCGCATTCTCGACAGCCACCTGCAGGACTCCGGCGTCACCGCCGCGCAGTTCAAGGTGCTGATCATCGCCGCCCAGTACGGGGTCGATACGCCTGCCGAGCTGTGCCGCTTCCTGTCCCTGGACAGCGGCTCGATGACGCGCATGCTCGATCGCCTGGAGCAAAAAGAGCTGATCGTGCGCCGGCGCTGCGCGGATGACCGCCGCCAGGTGCGCCTGGGCCTGACGGAGCAGGGGCAGAAGCTCGCCGACCAGTTGCCGCAGATCGGTGCGGCGGCGATGAACGAGTTGGTGGGGGTGCTGGCCGCAGACGAACTGGCGACCCTGGAAAGCTTGCTGACCAAGGTCCTGCTTGCCGCAGGCGACGCCCTGACGATCCAGCGGGTAGGTGGCAAATGAGCACGACAAGCGACAACGTCGAAACGGTCCAGGACCTCGAAAACACCCGCAAGCGCAAGACCTGGCTGCTGGGCCTGGCGCTGCTGATCGCCGTCGGCGCCGCCGCGGTGTGGGGCTGGCATGAGCTCTACGGGCGCTGGAGCGAAGAGACCGACGATGCCTACGTCAACGGTAACGTGGTGGAAATCACCCCGCAGGTCACCGGCACCGTGGTCAGTATCGGTGCCGACGATGGCGATCTGGTCCACGAAGGCCAGGTGCTGCTCGAGTTCGACCCCAGCGACGCCGAAGTCGGCCTGCAGGCGGCCGAGGCCAAGCTGGCCCGCTCGGTGCGCCAGGTGCGCGGGCTGTACAGCAACGTCGACGGCATGAAGGCCCAGGTGGCCGCCCGTCAGGCCGAGCTGACCAAGGCCCAGGACAACTACAACCGGCGCAAGACCCTCGCCGCAGGCGGGGCGATCTCCCAGGAGGAGCTGTCCCACGCCCGTGACGACCTGGCGTCGGCCCAGAGCGCCCTGAACAATGCCAGGCAGCAGCTCAACACCACCACTGCGCTGGTGGATGACACCGTGGTGTCCTCCCACCCGGAAGTCATGGCCGCCGCCGCCGAGCTGCGCCAGGCCTACCTGGCATCTGCCCGCACCACCCTGGTGGCGCCGGTCACCGGCCACGTGGCCAAGCGCACCGTGCAACTGGGCCAGCGCCTGCAGCCCGGCACCGCGACCATGGCGGTGATTCCCCTGGACCAGCTGTGGATCGATGCCAACTTCAAGGAAACCCAGCTGCGCCACATGCGCATCGGCCAGCCGGTGGACATCGTCGCCGACCTGTACGGCAGCGAGGTCAAGTACAGCGGCAGCATCGACAGCCTGGGCGCCGGTACCGGCAGCGCCTTTGCCCTGTTGCCGGCGCAGAACGCCACTGGCAACTGGATCAAGATCGTCCAGCGGGTGCCGGTACGCATCCATATCAATGCCCAACAACTGGCCGCGCACCCGCTGCGCATCGGCCTGTCGACCCAGGTGACGGTCGACCTGCATGACCAGAGCGGCCCGGTCCTGGCCCAGGTGCCGCCGCAGAAAGCCTCGTTCGCCACCGGCGTGTACGACCGTCAACTGGTCGAAGCCGACACCCTGATCGCCCGGCTGATCCATGACAACAGCGCAGGCTCCGGCAAGACGGCGCAGCGATGAGCAACAACGCTTCGTTCAGCCCGCCGAGCCTGCTGCTGACCACCATCGGCCTGTCACTGGCGACCTTCATGCAGGTGCTCGACACCACCATCGCCAACGTCGCCTTGCCGACCATCGCCGGCAACCTGGGCGTGAGCGTGGAGCAGGGCACCTGGGTCATCACTTCGTTCGCCGTGAGCAACGCCATTGCCTTGCCGCTGACCGGCTGGCTGAGCCGACGCTTCGGCGAGGTGAAACTGTTCCTCTGGGCCACGCTGCTGTTCGTGCTGGCCTCGTTTCTCTGCGGTATTGCCCGCTCGATGCCGGAACTGGTGGGCTTTCGGGTATTGCAGGGCATTGTCGCCGGCCCCCTGTACCCGATGACCCAGACCCTGCTGATCGCCGTCTACCCGCCGGCCAAGCGCGGCATGGCCCTGGCCTTGCTGGCGATGGTCACGGTGGTGGCGCCGATCGCCGGGCCGATCCTCGGTGGCTGGATCACCGATAGCTACAGTTGGCCGTGGATCTTCTTCATCAACATACCGATCGGCCTGTTCGCCGCCGCCGTGGTACGCCAGCAGATGCGCAACCGGCCGGTCAGTACCAGCCGCCAGCCGATGGACTACATCGGCCTGCTGACCCTGATCATCGGGGTCGGCGCCTTGCAGATCGTGCTGGACAAGGGCAACGACCTGGACTGGTTCGAGTCGGGCTTTATCGTTGTCGGCAGCCTGGTATCGCTGGTGTTCCTGGCGATCTTCATCATCTGGGAGCTGACCGACAAGCACCCGGTGGTCAACCTGCGGCTGTTCGTGCACCGCAACTTTCGCATCGGCACCATTGTGCTGGTCCTGGGTTACGCGGGCTTTTTCGGGATCAACCTGATCCTGCCGCAATGGCTGCAGACCCAGATGGGCTACACCGCCACCTGGTCTGGCCTGGCGGTGGCGCCGATCGGCTTGTTGCCGGTATTGATGTCGCCGTTCGTCGGCAAGTACGCGCACAAGTTCGACCTGCGCGTGCTGGCCGGGGTGGCGTTCCTGGCCATCGGCACCAGTTGCTTCATGCGCGCAGGCTTCACCACTGAGGTGGACTTCCAGCACATCGCCCTGGTGCAGTTGTTCATGGGCATCGGTGTGGCGCTGTTTTTCATGCCGACCTTGAGCATCCTGCTCTCGGACCTGCCGCCTCATCAGATCGCCGACGGCTCGGGGCTGGCCACCTTCCTGCGGACCCTGGGCGGCAGCTTCGCCGCGTCGCTGACCACCTGGATCTGGATCCGCCGCGCCGACCAGCACCACGCCTACCTCAGCGAAAGCATCAGCACCTACGAGCCCGCCACCCGCGAGGCGCTCAACCAGCTGGGCGGGGCGAACGGGCAGTCTTATGCGCAACTGGAGCGGATGCTCGGCAGTCAGGCGTACATGATGTCGACGGTGGATTACTTCACCCTGATGGGCTGGGTGTTTGCCGGGCTGATTGTGCTGGTGTGGCTGGCCAAGCCGCCGTTTGCGGCCAAGGCCGGGCCTGCTTCGGCGGGGCACTAAGCGATCGCGGGGCCCACCCCCCCCCACACGTGGGGCGGGCGGGGCCCCCCCACCGAGAGCCAAGGAAAACACAGGGGGGGCCGTGACAACCCATCGCCACCCCCTCC
>NZ_JALRNG020000075.1:0-7604 GCF_030272875.2 Pseudomonas sp. BJa5 | reverse complement strand
CCCATGTGAGAGTAGGTCATCGTCAAGATTAAATTCCGAAACCCCTATCTGCGTACGCAGGTAGGGGTTTTGTCTTTATGCCCCTCCCACTGTCGCTCCTACAGGTCGATGGCGTAAGGGCGAGGCCAAAAAAAACCACCCCGAAGGGTGGTCTTGTCACATCCGTTGCCCACTCAGTCGCCGTAATACTCGCAACCACTGGTGCAGGTCTCATGGATACGCACCTTGGACAGCTCAGGCAGCAGCGGCTTGACCTGGTCCCAGATCCATTTGGCGATCACTTCGCTGGTCGGGTTTTCCAGGCCAGGGATGTCGTTCAGGTAGTTGTGGTCCAGCTGCTCATACAGCGGCTTGAAGATCGCCTTGATCTCGGCGAAGTCGCGGATCCAGCCGGTATGCGGGTCCAGAGGCCCGGTCAGGTGCAGGGCAACCTTGAACGAATGGCCATGCAGGCGGCCGCACTTGTGCCCTTCAGGAACGTGCGGGAGGCGGTGTGCCGACTCGAAGGTGAACTCTTTGAAAATTTCCACGATGTCTCAACTCTGAAAACCAATGCTGCCCACCAGTTTACCAGCATGGTGGTTACAGCGGTTGCAGTTGCTGATGCAGCTTGCCGGTTTCGATCAGTTCGAGCAGTTCGTCACCCAGGCGGCGGCTTTCGGACATCGCCGTGTGCCAGTAGCGCTGACGGCTGCCGGCGTCGCCCATGAAGCGCTTGAAGTCGCTACGGTCGGGTAGCTTGCCGAAGGGCAGGCTGGCCAGGTACTGGGCCGACGGTGCCAGCAGCAGTACATTGCGCAAGCGTTCGCCATCCCCGCGGCGCCACGGCAGGGCCTTGTCGAACCAGCCGGGAATGACCTTGTCGGTAAAGTGCGGGTAGAGCACGATATCGTCGCCCCGGTAGGGCAGGTCCAGGTGATAGTCGAGCAACCCGCCATCGCGGTAGGTGCCCTGGCCAACCCCGGGGATGTCCCGTACGCCTTCCATCACCATGGGGATGGACCCTGAGGCCAGCAGGGCATGGCGCAGGTTGGCCACATCCAGTGGCAGGCAACGCGACGGAAAGTCGGTCAGGGGCTGCAGCGGCGGGTTGCTGCGGGCATCGTGCAGGATGATGCGCTCGAAGTGCCGCGCCAGCCGCGGGCGGCCGATCAGGTTATCGGCAATCACTGAAGACAAGCCCATGCCCAGGCGTGCGCGATGATCATGGGCGAGCAGCCCGTGGCTTTTCACCACCATGATGTTCAGACGGTAATCGGGATTGTCGAGCACCTGTGCATCGCGACCCTGGAGCAGGTCATCGAGCATGCGCTGGCAACTGCGACTGACCTCGGCCTGGGTCACGCCCTTGGCGAAGTCCTGCTCGGTGTACAGCTGGCCAAGGCGCTGCAAGGCCTCGACCGGATTGGGCAGGCAGGCACTGGCGAAACGCCAGGAGCCGATCGAGGCCCCGATCAATGCGCGCTCGCGAGGTGCGCCAGGCAGCCAGTGGCCAAACAGCGCCAGGTCCAGACCCTGGATGCCCAGGGCCTTGGGCCCGCCCGCCGCCCCCGGCAGTACTCCCACATCCGCCGCCTGCAACCCGCGCTCGCGGATATGGCGCAGGGCGCGGCTGCCTGCCTTGAGGGTCAGGGCCGGGTACTTGATGTGGATTGCGCTCATACGGGCCTCGCTGTCTGGAGCCGGCAATTATAAAGAACAGCGGTCCGGTTGTGGGGCAGGGGTGCGCTATCATGTCGCCAGTTGTTTTCAGCTTCAATTAAGTTCGGTTGGTTACTCTAGGCCCCGTAGACACATTATTGATCTCGACGGAGAGACCCCATGAAGACTTTGACTGCCCTGTTCGCCGCTGCTGCCCTTGCCCTCGGCGCCAATGTTGCCCTGGCCAAGGACGTACAACCCGATGAAGTCGTGAAACTGGTCAATGCCAAGACCATCAAGTCCCTGGACGAGCTCAAGGCTGCCGCTGTCGCCAAGCACCCGGGCGCCACCGTCACCGATTCCGAGCTGGAAGACGAGTATGGCCGCTACATCTACAAGGTCGAGCTGCGTGATGCCCAGAACGTCGAGTGGGACGTGGACATGGACGCCAAGACCGGTGAAATCCTCAAGGACGCCCAGGACAAGTAATGACCCTTCGATTGCGAACAGCACAGGCGGTATTCGCTGCGCTGTTGGCCCTCTGCTCGCAGGCCCAGGCCCGCGACCTCGATCAGGATGAAGCCCTGAAACTGCGCCAGCAGGGCGTTATCCTGCCGCTGGAGCAACTGCTCAACGATGCCCTGGGACGCTATCCCGGGGCGACGTTGCTGGAAGCGGAACTGGAAGAGAAGCACGGCCGCCTTGAATACGAGGTCGAGTTGTTGACCCCCGCAGGAGTGGTGCGCGAGATCAAGCTCGATGCCACCAATGGGGTGTTACTCAAAGACGAGGAAGATGACTGATGCGCCTGTTACTGGTCGAGGACAACGTGCCGCTGGCCGACGAGCTGACTCAAGGCCTGCAACGCCAGGGCTACGCGGTGGACTGGCTGGCCGATGGCCGCGACGCGGTCTACCAGGGTGCCAGCGAGCCCTATGACCTGATCATCCTCGACCTGGGCCTGCCCGGGTTGCCGGGGCTTGAGGTGCTGGCCCAATGGCGGGCTTCAGGTCTGGCAACACCGGTGTTGATCCTGACGGCGCGCAGCTCCTGGGCCGAGCGCATCGAAGGCCTGAAGGCCGGTGCCGACGACTACCTGAGCAAGCCGTTTCACCCCGAGGAGCTGCTGCTGCGCGTGCAGTCGTTGTTGCGCCGGGCCCGTGGCCTGGCCAACCAGCCGACCCTGGAAGCGGCCGGCCTGCAACTGGACGAGGGGCGCCAGTGTGTGACCCGTGACGGCGTCGATATCCAGCTGACGGCGGCCGAGTTTCGCTTGCTGCGTTACTTCATGCTGCATCCCCGGCAGATCCTGTCCAAGAGCCACCTGGCCGAGCACCTGTATGACGGCGAGACCGAGCGCGACTCCAATGTGCTGGAGGTCCACGTCAATCACCTGCGCCGCAAGCTCGGCCGCAGCGTCATCGAGACCCGCCGTGGCCAGGGTTACCTTTACGCCGGGAGTAGCGAGTGAAGTCGATCCAGGCACGCCTGAGCCTTGGCCTCGTCGCGGTACTGGTGCTGGTGGGCCTGGCCCTGGCGCAGATCAGCCTGTGGTTGTTCGAGGTAGGGTTGCAACGCTACCTGGAGGCTGGCCTGCGCAAGGAGAGCGAGAACCTGCTGGTTGCCCTGGTGCGTGGGCAGACCGGCCTTGAGCTGGATGAGCGAAGGATTTCCTCGGCCTACAAACGACCGTTTTCCGGCTACTACTTCCGCATCGACTTCGACGGCGGCAACTGGCGATCGCGCTCACTGTGGGACCTGGACATGCCGGCGCCGGACACCGCCGGCCTGCACACCGACCTGCAACTGGGGCCGGAAAACCAGCAGTTGCTGGTGTTGCGCAGCGACTATCGGCGTTTCGGCCAGGCGATCGCCATCAGTGTCGCCCAGGACTACACCCCGGTACGTGACCAGTTCCGGCGCATGCAGCAGATCGGCCTGGGCCTGGGCCTGGTTGCGTTGATACTGGTGCTGGTGTTGCAGCGCATCACCGTGACCCGCTCATTGCGACCGCTGGAACGTGCACGGGAACAGATCGCCCAGTTGCAGCAGGGCAAGCGCACGCAACTCGACACCCAGGTGCCCAGCGAGCTCGAGCCCCTGGTCGCGCAGATCAACCACCTGCTGGCCCATACCGAAGACAGCCTGCGGCGTTCACGCAATGCCCTGGGCAACCTTGGGCATGCCCTGAAGACGCCGCTGGCGGTGCTGCTGAGCCTGGCATCTAGCGAGCGCCTCAAGGAGCTGCCCGAAGTGCGTGTGCAACTGCGCGAGCAACTGGAGCAGATCCAGCAGCGCCTGAGCCGCGAGCTCAATCGTGCGCGCCTGGCCGGAGATGCCTTGCCGGGTGCGCAGTTCGATTGCGATGCCGAGCTGCCGGGCCTGTTGTCGACCCTGGGTATGATCCATGGCGAAGGCCTGGAACTGAGCCGGCGCGTTCCTGCCGGGCTGCTCCTGCCCTGGGACCGCGAGGACCTGCTGGAGTTGCTCGGCAACCTGCTGGACAACGCCTGCAAATGGGCCGATACCCTGGTGCAACTGAGCATCGAGGAACATCCGCAGCACTATCGGCTGTTGATCGACGATGATGGTCCGGGGATTGCCGAGGACTTGCGCGAACAGGTGCTCGAACGGGGGACGCGGCTGGATGAGCAGGTCGACGGCCATGGACTGGGGCTGGGCATCGTGCGTGACATCGTCGACGCCTGGGGTGGCAGCCTGGCCTTGCAGGAAAGCCCGTACGGCGGCCTGCGGGTCAGCATCGAATTGCCGCGCCGCCGAATTCCGTAGCAACGTAGGAGCGGGCTTGCCCCGCGATGGCGGCCCGCAAGTTACATCGCATCGCGGGACAAGTCGGGTCGTCGCACCGCCGCGCCTACAGGTGCATCATCAGGCTCAGCATCACCGGTAGCGTCAGCGCTGCCAGCACGGTCTGCAAGGCGATGATGTTGGCCATCAGCGGCGCATTACCGCCCATTTGCCTGGCCATCACATAGGAAGAAGAGGCTGTCGGCAAAGCCTGGAACAGGATGGCGACAATCGCCGCCTGGCCGCTCAGGCCCAGCAGGCGGCAGACGCCCCAGGTGGTCAGCGGCAACACCACGAACTTGAACAGCGAGGCGGCCAGCAACGGTCGGGTGCCCAGGCCCCGGGCATTGCCACCCAGGGCTGCGCCGACGCACAGCAAGCCCAGCGGCAGGGCCGCCTGGCCCAGTGCCTTGATGGTCGGTTCGAGGCCCGGCGGCAGGCCCAGGCCGGTGACGTGCAAGGTGATGCCGATGATGCAGCCAAGGATCAGCGGGTTGCTGAAGATCGCCTTGATCACCGCCCGGTACGAACTCTGCTTGCCGCTGTAGCGGGCAAAGACCATCACACACAGCACATTCACGGCTGGCACGATGGCGGCATTGGCCACGGCGGCCAGGGCGATGCCGCCGCTGCCGTAGAGCCCGGCGGCCAGGGTCGCGCCGATATAGTTGTTGAAGCGCACGCCGCCCTGGAAAACCGAGGTGAAGCTGGCATCATCGCCGGCCACCCGACCTTTGCACAGCACCAGCAAGAAGGCGCCGAGCAGGGTCGAGAGCAACAGCACGGTCACCATGTCGAACACCGGCAAGCCACTCAGGTCGGCAGTCGCCAGGCTGTGGACGAACAAGGCCGGCAGGAGCACGAAGTAGCTCAGGCGTTCCGCTGCCGGCCAGAACGCCTCGCCAAGAAAGCCCCGGGTCCGCAGCCAGCCTCCCAGGGCAATCAGCAAGGCGATGGGGACGATGGTGGCGAGGATCAGTTGCAACATCTGGCATTTCCCTGTCAGTCAGCACTAGCGGATAGGCGTGGACATCAGGCTAGCCTGTCGCACTGAAAGAAAAAAACGCAGAATTCTCAATCGACCGTTGAGAAAAACTTCAGGGTTGGCCCAGGGCAGTCTTCAGCACTGCCGTCAGGTGACGACGGCGGCTGCTGGTGTGTTCGAGCAGACCCACGTGGCGCACGCACTGAGGTTCACCGAACGGCAGCAGGGTCACGGCGGGCAAGCGCTCAAGGTCGTCGTCGGCGAGTGGCACGATGGCCACGCCCAGCCCCATCGAGGCCATGTGCGTCAGGGCTTGCTGGCTGTCCAGCTCCATCTGCTCGCTGACCGGCAATTGCTGCTTGCGCAGCTCCTGCTCGATGATGCGCCCGGCCCAGGCACGCTTGTCGAAGCGCAGGAAGGGCTGGCTGGCCAGCAATTCACGCAGGCCGATACCAGCGAACGCCGGGCCCGCCACCGCCCAGAAGCGGTTCCTGTAGAGCGGTGTGAAGTCCAGGTTGGCCGGGTAGGGGGCCACCGGCTCGGTGGTGATGGCCGCATCCAGTTCACCGTCTTCGACGCGCCGGGCAAGCTCCGCGGACATCCCCGAGAGCACGCTGATGTGCAGGTGTGGATGCTCGGCCTTGATCCGCACCAGGGCGGCGGGCAGGCGGCCGGCCAGAGCGGTCTGGATGGCGCCGATCTTCAGGCGTCCACTCAGGCCCGGGCCACTGATCAGGGCGTCGGCCATCTCGTCGTAGGCGGCGAGGATCCCCTCAGCCCGCTCCACGGCCAGGTGCCCGGCCTCGGTCAGGCTGACCTGGCGCCGGCTGCGGTCGAACAGGGTGACCTTGAGCTCCTCCTCCAGGCTGCGGATATGCAGGCTGACCGCTGACGGCGTCAGGCTGAGCAGGTCGGCGGCACGGGCAAAGGTGCCATGACGGGCGATGGTGACCAGGGTGCGCAGGGCCTTGAGTGACAACTGGAAGCTCCGGTGCCGGGCAAGAGGAAGCCTCCATGATGGCTGCAATCCCGCGGTGTTGAAAGCCTTTCACAGGCCTGCTTCAACCTTGCCGGCCTGTTCCGCGGGCAGCCAGGCTTTCCAGATCTGCGGGTGCTCCTTGAGAAACTGCCGGGCCGCCTCCTTGGGGGATTGCCGGGTTTCGCTCATCTGCGCCAGGGTCTGGTTGAGCGTGTCGATCGGCAGGTCGACCTTGCCGAACAGCTCGATCAGGTCGGGATACTGCTGCTTGAACGGTGCCGAGACACCAATGGACAGCTTCGCCGGCAGCGACTGGCTGCCTTGCGGGTGGGGATGGCTGGCATCGGTGAGGGTTTTCCAGGCCTCGGGGTCGAACGGCGGTTCTTGCAAACGCACCAGTTCGAAACGGCCCATCAGCGGGGTCGGCGACCAGTAGTAGAACAGCACCGGCTTGCCGCGGCGGATCGACGAGGTGATCTCTGCATCGAGGGCTGCGCCGGAGCCGCTGCGAAAGTTCACGTACAGCGCGTCCAGGCCGTAGGCCTTGAGCTTCTGGCTGTTGACGATTTCCGAGGTCCAGCCGCTGGGGCTGTTGAGGAAGCGACCCTTGCCGGGGGCTTCCGGGTCGCGGAACAACTGGGCGTAATCCTTGAGATCGTTGACCGATTTAAGGTCCGGGGCCAGGGGCTTGATATTGCGGGCGGTATCGCCCTTGATCACGAAGGCGGGTACGTACCAGCCCTCATCGGCGTTTTTCACCGTATCGCCGATGGCGAACACCTGGCCGGCCTGTTCGGCCTTGACCCAGGCGGGGCTGCGGCCGGCCCATTCTTCGGCAATCACCTGGATGTCGTTGCGGGCCAGGGCCACTTCCATGCTGACGGTGCTGCCGGGCAGGGTGTCGGTGGGGTAGCCGTAACCTTTCTCGACGATCAGGCGCAGGATCTCGGTGGTCAGGCTGCCGCTTTCCCAGGTGATGTCGCCGAAGTGGATGGGGGTGGTCTTGTCGGCGGCAAGGCTGTGGCTGACAAGGCTCAGGGCGAGCAGTGCGCTGCCCAGCAGGGTGGTGAGTCGGTTCATGCGGCCTCGCTCGCAGGGGGGCTGGAGTCTGGCAAGTGTAGTAGGCGATGAGCAGGCGAGGGTTTATCGCGGGGCAAGCCCGCTCCTACAGGTAGGAGCGGGCTTGCCCCG
>NZ_JALRNG020000074.1:0-9192 GCF_030272875.2 Pseudomonas sp. BJa5 | reverse complement strand
GGCAGCGTCGCTGCATGGAATGGATAAGCCCGCAGACTCGACACCCAAGCCCAAGCCCAAGCCCAAGCCCAAGCCCAGGGATCAAAGTCCCCAGGGTTCCATGTAGAACCTTTTTTGCCTGTTTCCTAAGTGTATTTCGGAAATTTCAACTTCACATTTCTCTTCAATAGCGCGGAATTCCCATACTGTTCAAGCCATAGTAAACAGGAACGGCGTTTGTCTGATTGTTAACGAGCGACGGTGCGAATCTGAACTGTTTTTTTACCGAGTTCTGTATCTTCTATTCGCTTGATAACGCCCGATAATAACCGTTCATTTGAAAACTCAAGGAGTGAGTTGCAATGGATAGGGCAGGGCTGAATGGGCTCAAGGTGCTACAGATACTGCGCTGGTCAGGAGGGAATGCCTACCCATCTTCGTAGGTGGTTGTGGGAAGTTTCCTAGGGTTTTGAGTGGAATCTTATTCCTGCTACTTGAGCAACTTCGCAGGAGCGTGTTGTTCATGTGGCCGTAACTGAAATTCGGGTGAGCGTTATGGGCAGTATTCACGACCAGGCCATGCAGTATATCTATCAACAAGTGTTACAACGTTTGCTTGAACACCTGTCGCAGGCACAACGTGCTTCGTTGCAGTTGTTGATTCAGCGACTGATTGTGGCGGCCGGTGGGCTGGAGCGCATCAAGGGCCTGCGCCTGATGTTCGTGTTCGATGGCAGCCAGTACGGTGCCCAGGCACTGGCGTGCCTGCGGGCGGCGCAGTTGAGCGTTGCCGCGCGCTCGCCGGGCACCTTCCAGTTGCGCATCGCCACGGCCCGCCAGGCCGGAATGAGCAGCACGGCACTGAGCAATATCGAAAACACCTTCTCGGTGCTGTTCATGCACGACGACCCGCGCGTCGAGCTACTGGTGCTCGATGCCGGACAATTGCTGACCTTTGACAGTCGCCGCCCGCCTTCTGCCTGCCAACAGCAGGCGGAGCGGCACGAGTGGCTGATGCTCGGGCATTTGTCGGGCAGGGCTCCGACAGCTGCCAATTTCGCCAGTCATGGCTACCTGCACCTGGTGGAGCTGGGGCGCCAGACCTTGCGCTGGAAGGGCGGGGTGGATGCCATCATCAGTGCCGACCCGCTGCCCGACCGACGACGCTACCTGGCCTGGAGCCGCCGTTCGCTGCGCGATGCCGATCTGCTGGGGGTTCGACCGATCCATAGCTGTGCCGCGTCCTTGCTCGATGCCATGGGCGGCTGGCGCAGGCACTACCTGTCCTGGTTGCTGGGGCAGGAGCAGCAATCGCTGCCGGTGGCCGACAGCGACTGTTGCGGGCCGGTGTTGCGCTTTATCACCGTCGATGACCTGGTGTTCGACCGCGACACGCCCCATGGCGAGCGGTTGAGCGAATTCCTCGGCTATCGCGTGGATGAACAGGCCTACCCCAGCCACCCGTTCGGCATTGCCAACCCGCTGTTGCTGGCGCACCTGCAAGGCTTGCAGGCGGAGTTTGTCGAGGACGGCCAATACCGCGAAGGCATCGAGCGCTATCTGTGCCAGACCCGACAGCTGATGCAGCGAAAGGGCCTGCCTGATGCCTTGCAACGCGCGGTACTGGGGCGCTGGCGCCCAGGTGAGACCAGAGAGCAGCGGCGCAAGGAAGCCGACGCATTCGCCCAGCAGGCCTACGGGCTGAGCGAAGCGCAACTGGTCTGCCAGTTGTTCGGGCCTTTCGTGGCCAGGGGACGGCGACTGGAGGCGTTCCTGCGCAGGTGTCACCCGGGCATGCTGGTGGCATTGCCCTACCTGCACCAGGCGTTGCAGGGGCAACCGGCCCCGGGGCCGGTCAAGCAGTGGCTGGCGGATATCAGCGGCCTGCCACTGCCGATGCTGCACGTGCTCTATGGGCGCGAGTTACCGGCGCCGCTGCTGGCCGGGCTGCTGGTGCGCGGTGCCGATCTGCGCCATCAGCCGTCCGGCGGGATGCTTCGGGGCCGTTCGGCTGGTCGCGGTTGATGAAACGCTCGACGAAAAGCGGTGAGTTTGCCTATCAGGCGGTGTATCGCTATCTGATGGAGCTGATCGTCCCCATGGCGCCGGGCAGCTACAGTAAGTTGCCGTCGCTGCGTGACCTGGCCAGGCGCCTGGAAGTGTCGATTTCGACCGTTCAGTACGCCTATTCGTTGCTTGAGCACGAGGGCCGCGTGCAGTCGGTGCCCAAGTCGGGCTACTTTGCCAGGGGCGCGGATGCCGGCGTGCCTGCGACCGGTACCGAGCAGTTGCTGCAGGCGCTGCAGCAGGCCGGTGCGGCGCAGTTGATGGCACCTCATGGCACCCACGCCATGCCGTCACTGGAAGCCAGCCTGCTGGGCATCGAGCGCCAGTTGCTGCGCCAGTACCCGCGAGCGGGCGCGCAGGTTCATCCCTATGGCGAGCTGGAATTGCGTACGGCACTGGCGGCCCGTTACACGCGATCGGTGCACCGCTGCTGGAATGCCGAAGATGTGTATCTGGCCGTCGACCTGTGCTCGTTGTTCGAGACGCTGGTGACGGCCCTGGAGCTTCGAGGCAGCGCGGTACTGGTGGCGACGCCGTGCTCCTGGCGCTTGCTGGGTATCCTGCGGATGGCCGGCCTGCGGGTGATCGAGCTGCCACTTGGCGACGATGGCTCGCTGGACCTGGAGCGCTTCGCCGGGCTGCTGACGCGCGAATCGGTGCGCCTGGTGATGCTGTCGTCGCAGCTGAACTGCCCCCATGGCAGTCTGATACCGGCGGCACAGCACCCGGCCATCGCTGCGTTGCTCGAGCGCCATGGGGCGTGGTTGCTGGAGAACGACCTGGACGCAGAGTATTGCTTCACTCGCCCATCGGCGTGCCTGCGCGATGTGGTCGATCCGGAGCGCCTGCTGGTGTTTTCCTCGCTGGAGCGCACGGTGGGTGTGGAAGTCCCCTTTGCCTACCTGCTGGCCCGCCACGCCCGACGCGCCTTGCAACGCCGGTTCCTGGCCCGCGGCTTCCGCCTGCCGCCGTTGCGCCAGCAAGCGGTAGCGCGGCTGTACGCCAAGGGCAAGGTCGACCTGCACCTTGAGCATATGCGCGGGCGCATGCGCGAGCGTGTCAGCCACCTGTACCGGCAGATGCAGGTGCACCTGGGGGCGCAGTTGCAGTTCCAGATGCCGGCTGGCGGGGCAAGCATCTGGGCCCAGGTGCGAGCCCCCGTGGACACCCGCCAGCTGTTCCAGCGCCTGCTGGACCAGGGGCTGGTGATCACCCCGGGCGAGTTGTTCAGCCTGCAGGGCCAGTTTGCCCGGCACCTGCGCCTGGGATGGTCCTGTGGCCAGCCTGGCGATTTGCAGCAGGGCTTGAGCCTGTTGAGCCAGGCCTTGCAGCGCTGGGAGTAGCGCGGCGGTTTGTCCGATCAATGGCGGGCGCGGCAGTTGCGCTGAGCAGGGGTCTGTATGTATAACCAGTATCCTTGTCAGCCAACCGTAGCCGCGCCGTGATTGCCCATTCCGTCGACGATCCGTTCTATTACCTTCACAACTTCCAGCAGGTGCTCGACTGGATCGAACTGCGCTATGCCGACCTGCTGAACGAGGAAGAACGGGCGTTCATCCGCCAGTTTGCCGAACAACCGCGTCCGGCCCGGGCATTGCTGGTGCGCATGGTCATGCGCAAGGGCGAGCTGTTTCGCCCGAGCAAACTGGCCTACGCCGAGATCGGCCCGACCCTGGCGGCCTTGCAACCCTTGCTCGAACTGGGCTGGGTGAGTAACGACAGCCTGTTGAGCCTTGAGCAACTGTTCCAGCTGTTGCGCAAGGATGAGATCGCCAGCGGATTCGCCGCGCAGCTGTCGCGACCGCGGGCGGCCAAGGCCGAGCTATATGCCCAGTTGCAGGCCCTGGACCTGGCTGCGCGGCCCCTGCACGACTGGTTACCCGATTTTCCCGAGCCGATTGTCACCCTGCGCCTTCAGGCCTTGTGCGACCGCCTGCGGCTGCTGTTTTTCGGCAACCTGTACCAGGACTGGTCGGAGTTCGTGCTGGCCGACCTGGGACTGCTGCGTTATGAACAGGTGGAGTTCTCCGAGGATTCGCGGGCCTTGCGCCAGCGTGGCGATGTCGACATGGCCCTGGCCCTGCACCGATGCGGCGAGCTGGTCGAGCAGGGCATGCCCCTGGCCCAGGTGCTGAGCGAGGTCGAGTCCCTGCACAGCGACAACCCCTGGTTGCTGCGCCGTCGCTCACGCTTGCTGTACCAGCTTGGCCAGCACAGTGAGCGTCTGGGCGACTGGAACCTGGCCCTGCGCATCTATCCCGCGAGCCTGCACCCGCAGGCGCGGATCCGGCAAATCCGGGTACTGGAGCGCAGCGAGCAGTGGGCCCAGGCCTTCGAGCTGGCCAGCGAGGTCGCCCGGCAACCGGCCGGCCCGCTCGAGGTGCAGGCCCTGGCGCGAATGCTGCCGCGCCTGCAGCGCAAGCTGGGCGGGCCGCCACAACCACGCCGGGCCCGGCCCGCGGCCGGCCTGATCGAGTTGCAGCTGCCGGCGCAGTGGGCCGAACTGGGGGTGGAACAGGCGGTTCGCCTGCACCTGGAGGCGCAGGGCGGGCAGGTGCACTATGTGGAAAACACCCTGTTCAACAGCCTGTTCGGCCTGTTGTGCTGGGAGGCGATCTTCGCCCCGGTCCCGGGGGCGTTCTTTCACCCGTTCCAGAGCGCGCCCCAGGACCTGCATGACCCCGAGTTCCAGGCGCGCCGCCGTGCCTTGTTCGCAGACTGCCTGGGGCAGCTGGACGATGGCCGCTACCGGCAGACCATCCGCGAGCAGTTCCGGTGCAAGCAGGGTTTGCAGTCGTCGTTCGTCTTCTGGCAGATGCTCGACGAATCCCTGCTGGAGCAGGCCCTGGCCTGCCTGCCGGCCATGCACCTCAAGCACTGCTTCGAGCGCCTGCTCGAGGACATCCAGAGTAACCGCGCCGGCATGCCCGACCTGATCCAGTTCTGGCCCGAGCAGCAGCGCTACCGGATGATCGAGGTCAAGGGCCCGGGCGACCGCCTGCAAGACAACCAGCTGCGCTGGATCGAGTTCTGTGCCGAACATGGCCTGCCGGTCGAGGTCTGCCATGTGCGCTGGCTGGAACCCTCGGCATGAGCTACCGGGTAGCCGTGCGCGCCCTGTGCGAGTTCAGCGCCAAGGTCGGTGACCTGGACCTGCGCTTCACGCCATCGCCCAGCGCCCAGGAAGGCATCAGCGGTCATCAACGGGTGGTGGCCCGGCGCGGGCCGGATTATGAGGCCGAAATCAGCCTTGAAGGCCAGTTCGCCAGCCTGCAGGTGCGGGGCAGGGCCGATGGCTACGACCCGCAGCTCAATCGCCTGGAGGAGATCAAGACCTACCGTGGCGACCTGGCCCGCCAGCCGGTCAACCATCGTCAGCTGCACTGGGCCCAGGCCAGGGTCTATGGCTGGCTGCTGTGCCAGCAGCGCGGGCTCGACGCGATCAACCTGGCGCTGGTCTACCTCGACGTCGACAGCGACACCCAGACCCTGATCGAACAACGCTGCAGCGCCGATGAGCTCGAACAGTTCTTCAACACCCAATGCGGGGTGTTCCTGGCCTGGGCCGAGCAGCAGGTGCAACGCGTGGCCTCGCGCAATGCCGGGCTGCAGGCGCTGGGCTTTCCCTACGGGCAGTTGCGCAGTGGCCAGCGTGAACTGGCCGAGTCGGTGTACAAGGCGGTCAGCACCGGCCGCTGCCTGATGGCCCAGGCCACCACGGGCATCGGCAAGACCCTCGGCACCTTGTTTCCGTTGCTCAAGGCCGTGGTGCCACAGCAACTGGACAAGATCTACTTCCTCACCGCCAAGACCCCGGGCCGCGCCCTGGCCCTGGAGGCCCTGCAGCAGGTCCACGGCAGTGCCCCGGGCCTCGAACTGCGCAGCCTGGAGCTGGTGGCCCGGGACAAGGCCTGCGAGTATCCCGAAAACGCCTGCCATGGCGAATCCTGCCCGTTGGCCCGGGGCTTCTATGACCGGCTACCGGCAGCACGCGAGGCTGCCCGGAAGGTGAGCATCCTCGACAAGGCCGCGTTGCGCGAAATAGCCCTGGCCCATCAGGTCTGCCCCTATTACCTGGGGCAGGAAATGGCCCGCTGGGTCGACGTGCTGGTCGCCGACTACAACTACTACTTTGACCAGAGCGCCATGCTCCACGGCCTGGCCCAGGTCAACCAGTGGCGTGTGGCGGTGCTGGTCGACGAGGCACACAACCTGGTGGAGCGGGCGCGGCAGATGTACAGCGCCAGCCTTGACCAGTGGCAGCTGACGGCCTTGCGGCGCAGCAAGCCCGCCGGCATCACCAGCGCCCTGGACCGCCTCAACCGCCAGTGGAATGCCCTGCACAAGTCGCAGTTGGCGCCATATCAGGTGCTTGACGCGCTGCCCGAGGCATTTCTCAAGGCGCTACAGCAGTGCATCGGCCTGATCCAGGAGCAGCTCAACCTGCAGCCCGCCGGGCTGGACCCGCAGGTGTTGCAGTTCTTCTTCCAGGCCCTGCAATTCATGCGCATCAGCGAGCTGTTCGATGGACATTTTCTCTTCGATATCAGCAAGCGCGACGGGCCGGGCAAGCGCAGCCTGTCCACCCTGAGCCTGCGCAATGTGGTGCCGGCGGCGCAGATCGGCCCGCGCATGGCCGCTGCGCGCAGCGTCACGCTGTTTTCCGCCACCCTCAGCCCCCGGCACTATTACGCCGACCTTTTGGGCATGCCGGCGGACACCGCCTGGCTTGAGGTCGCCTCACCCTTTGCCGCCGAGCAGTTGCGGGTACAGGTGATCAGCGGCGTCTCCACCCGTTTTCAGCACCGTGCCGCCTCGCTGGCGTCGATCGTCGAGCTGATCGCCGGGCAATATGCCGCCGAGCCCGGCAACTACCTGGCGTTTTTCAGCAGCTTCGACTACCTGCAGCAGGTCGCCGCGCTGCTGGCGCAGCAGCACCCGCAGATTGTCCAGTGGAGCCAGGCCCCCGGCATGGACGAGGCGCAGCGCCAGGGCTTTCTCCAGCGCTTCGTGGCGCACGGGCAGGGCATCGGCTTTGCCGTGCTCGGCGGCGCCTTTGGCGAAGGCGTGGACCTGCCGGGCACGCGCCTGATAGGGGCCTTTGTCGCCACCCTGGGGTTGCCCCAGGTCAATCCGGTCAACGAACAGGTCAAGCAGCGCATGGGCCGGCTGTTTGGTGCCGGCTTCGACTACACCTACCTGTATCCCGGGGTGCAGAAGGTCATCCAGGCCGCCGGGCGGGTGATCCGCGGCATCGACGACCGGGGCACGGTCATGCTGATCGACGACCGCTTCGCCGAAGAGCGGGTCCGGCGCATGTTTCCCGCCTGGTGGGCGCCGTTGAACAAATAATCAGGAGGGTAGGGAGCATTGGCATCGCACGCTTGTCAAAGTGCCAGTAAACTCTGTCGTCTCATTACCCCCGAACATCCTTTCTTGAGGTTTTGCATGAAGCTCAGTCCTTTGGCAGGCAAACCGGCTCCAGCCTCCGTGCTGGTGGATATCCCGCGCCTGTTGACCGCTTACTACACCGGCCAGCCCGATGCCGGCATCGCCACCCAGCGGGTCGCGTTCGGCACCTCCGGGCACCGGGGCAGCTCGCTGGATTTGAGTTTCAACGAGCACCATGTGCTGGCGATCAGCCAGGCGATCTGCCTGTACCGCCAGTCCAAGGGCATCGATGGCCCGCTGTTCATCGGCGCCGACACCCATGCGCTGTCGACCCCGGCCGCCGCCAGTGCCCTGCAGGTGCTGGCCGCCAACGGCGTGCAGGTAATGCTGTCCAAGGACGATGAGTACACCCCGACCCCGGCGGTGTCCCATGCCATCATCTGCTACAACCGCGGGCGCAGCAGCGGCCTTGCCGACGGCATCGTCATCACCCCGTCGCACAACCCGCCACAGAGCGGCGGCTTCAAGTACAACCCGCCCAATGGCGGCCCGGCCGACAGCGACGTGACCAAGTGGATCGAGGCCAAGGCCAACGAACTGCTGGCCGATGGCCTCAAGGGCGTCAAGCGCATGGACCACGAGCAGGCCCTGGCGGCCAGCACCACCCATCGCCATG
Source organism: Pseudomonas sp. BJa5 (assembly GCF_030272875.2). Lineage (NCBI taxonomy): Bacteria > Pseudomonadati > Pseudomonadota > Gammaproteobacteria > Pseudomonadales > Pseudomonadaceae > Pseudomonas > Pseudomonas sp. BJa5. Next base: position 1,079 of record NZ_JALRNG020000074.1, on the reverse strand, counting down.
ACTTTTTGGGCAACTATGTCGCCGACCTGGAAAACGTCATCGACTTCGACGTGATCCGTGCTGCCAACCTGCGCCTGGGCGTCGACCCGCTGGGTGGCGCCGGGGTGCGCTACTGGTCGGCGATTGCCGAGCACTACAAGCTGAACCTGGAAGTGGTCAACACCGAAGTCGATCCGACCTTCCGCTTCATGAGCGTCGACTGGGACGGCCAGATCCGCATGGACCCCTCGTCGCCGTATGCCATGCAGGGCCTGATCGGCCTGCGCGAACGTTTCGACGTGGCCTTTGCCTGCGACCCGGACCACGACCGTCACGGCATCGTCACCCCGAACGGCCTGCTGGCGCCGAACAACTACCTGGCCGTGGCCATCGACTACCTGTTCCAGCACCGTCCGCAGTGGCGTCAGGACGCGGCAGTGGGCAAGACCGTGGTCAGCAGCGGCCTGATCGACCGCGTGACCGCGCGCCTGGGACGTCGCCTGTATGAAGTGCCGGTGGGCTTCAAGTTCTTCGCCGATGGCCTGTTCGACGGCAGCCTGGGCTTTGGCGGCGAGGAGAGTGCCGGCGCATCGTTCCTGCGCAAGGACGGCAGCGTCTGGACCACCGACAAGGACGGCCTGATCCCGGCCCTGCTGGCGGCGGAAATCACCGCTCGCACCGGCCGCGACCCGAGCCAGGCCTATGCCGAACTGACCGCCGAGCTGGGCGAGCCGTTCGCCACCCGCGTCGAGGCCAAGGCCAACCCGCAGCAGAAGGCCCTGTTGAGCAAACTGGCCCCTGAGCAGGTCAAGTCGACCATGCTGGCCGGTGAGCCGATCGAGCAGATCCAGAGCCATGCGCCGGGCAACAACCAGGCCATCGGTGGCTTGAAGGTGATGACCGCCAATGGCTGGTTTGCCGCACGGCCATCGGGCACCGAGGACATCTACAAGATCTACGCCGAGAGCTTCGTCGACGAAGCGCACCTCAAGCGCCTGGTGGCCGAAGCCCAGGAACTGGTGGACGCGGCGATCGCCTGAAGCAATCGCGGGGCAAGCCCGCTCCCACGGTGGGAGCGGGCTTGCCCCGCGACCAGGCCC
>NZ_JALRNG020000073.1:0-9653 GCF_030272875.2 Pseudomonas sp. BJa5 | reverse complement strand
TCCCTCTTGTGTGCGGCCGGGGGGGGCGGGCCCGCCCCGGCCGGGGGGCCCCTCCCCCCCCCCCCCGGCGGCCCCCACCCCCGCTCCCACAGGAGTTTCAATGAATCCCGCCAGTCCCTTGGCGGGTTTGCCGATCAGGCGCCGCGCTTCACCACCAGGGTGAGGATGTCGTAGCTGGCGCACAGCTCGCCGTGCTGGTTGGTCACCTCGACGTCCCAGGCCACCACACCTTGCGGCTCGCCTTTGGGGCTGACCTTGCCCTGGTCGATCTTGCGCTTGCAGGTCAGGCGCGCCTGGATGGTGTCGCCGATGCCCACCGGGGTGATGAAGCGCAGGGTGTCCAGGCCGTAGTTGGCCAGCACCGGCCCGACGCCGGGGGAGACGAACAGGCCGGCAGCCGCCGACAGCACGAAGTAGCCGTGGGCGATGCGCTTGCCGAACTGCGAGTCCTTGGCGGCGATATCGTCGAAGTGCATGTAGAAGTGATCGCCCGACAGGCAACCGAAGTTGACCAGGTCCGACTCGGTGACGGTGCGGCGGTGGGTCAGCAGCGATTCGCCGATCTGCAGGTCTTCGAAGTGGCGGCGGAACGGGTGCACCTCGCTCTCAAGGACCTTGGCGCCACGCACGTACTCACCCGTGACCGCCATCAGCATGCTCGGCGAACCCTGTACCGCGGTGCGCTGCAGGTAGTGCTTGACCGCACGCAGGCCGCCGAGCTCTTCGCCACCACCGGCGCGTCCCGGGCCGCCGTGCTTGAGCTGCGGCAGCGGCGAGCCGTGGCCGGTGGATTCGCCCGCCGATTCGCGGTCGAGGATGTGCAGGCGGCCGTGCAGCGCGGCCGCAGCCGGCACCACCTTGGCGGCGACGCGCGGGTCCTTGGTGATCAGGCTGGCGACCAGGCTGCCTTTGCCGCGGGCGGCCAGGGCGATGGCTTCGTCGAGGTCGTCGTAGGCCATCAGGGTGCTCACCGGGCCGAACGCCTCGATGTCGTGGGCGCCGCCTTCGGCATGCGGGGCGCGGCTGCGCAGCAGGGTCGGGGCGAAGAACGCGCCTTCGTTGACGCCCTCGCCGCGTGGAGCAAAGCCGTCCCTGGCGCCGAACAGCAGGTCGCTCGACTCCAGCAGCGCTGCGACGCGCTCGGCGACGTCGGCCTGCTGGGCATGGGAGGCCAGCGCCCCCATCTTCACGCCTTCCACTGACGGGTCACCGACCACGACCCGGGCCAGGCGCTCGCGCAGGCGCTCGGCGACCGCGTCGATGTGCTTGGCCGGGACGATGGCGCGGCGAATCGCCGTGCACTTCTGCCCGGCCTTGGTGGTCATCTCGCGGGCGACTTCCTTGACGAACAGGTCGAATTCCTCGTCGTCCGGGGTAACTTCCGGGGCGAGAATCGCGCAGTTCAGCGAGTCGGCCTCGGCGTTGAACGGGATCGAGTTGCGCACCAGGTTGGCGTTGACGCGCAGCTTGGCGGCGGTGTCGGCGGAACCGGTGAAGGTCACCACGTCCTGGCCCTGCAGACGGTCGAGCAGGTCCCCCGTGCCGCCGATGATCAGTTGCAGGCTGCCGGCCGGCAGCAGGCCGGACTGGTCCATCAGGCGCACGGTGGCTTCGGTCAGGTAGCTGGTGGCGGTGGCCGGTTTGACGATGCACGGCATGCCGGCGAGGAAGCTTGGGGCGAACTTTTCGAGCATGCCCCAGATCGGGAAGTTGAAGGCATTGATGTGCACGGCCAGACCGCCGCGCGGTACCAGGATGTGGCTGCCGGCGAAGGTGTTGTTCTTGCCCAGCGGGATGGCCGGGCCTTCGTGGACCACATTGCCGGACGGCAGCTCGCGGCTGCCGACGCTTGCGTAGGCGAACAGGGTGCCGGCGCCGCCTTCGATGTCGATCCAGCTGTCGGCACGGGTCGCGCCGCTGTGGTGGGACAGCGCGTACAGCTGCTCCTTGTGCTCGAGCAGGTATTTGCCGAGGGCCTTGAGGCGCGCGGCGCGCTGCTGGAAGTCCATCGCCATCAGTTCGGCGATGCCGCGCTGGCGGGCGTGGGCGACGGCTTCGGCAAAATCCAGCACCTCTTCATGGGTGCAGGCCAGGGGCTGGCCATTGATCGCACTGCGCAGGGCCTGGGCACCGTGCTGGCCGATCCAGCGGCCGCCGATGAAGCTTTGCAGGGTGGGGTTGTTGCTCATTACGAATACTCCAGGGTGTCGGGGCGCGGCCGGCGCCCTGAAGGGCCGGCCGCAAGTCTTACCAGAGGGCCAGGGTGTAGCCGAGGATCAGGCGGTTTTCATCGACGTCGGTGGTCAGCCCGTTGCCGGAGCGGAAGGTGACGTTGCGCCAGCGCAGGCTCAGGTTCTTAAGCGGGCCGCTTTGCACCACATAGGCGACGTCGCTGTCGCGTTCCCACTCTTCGCCGTGATCGCCGGTGGCGGTCCGGGCGTTGCGGCCGTCGACGTAGCGGGTCATGAAGGTCAGGCCGGGTACGCCGAGGGCGGCGAAGTCGTAGTCGTAGCGCAGTTGCCAGGCGTCTTCCTCGGCGCGGGTGAAGGTGTTGAAGGTCACCAGGTTCACCGAGTAGGGGTCGCCGCCGTTGAGGAACGGGAAGGCGCTGTCGCCGGACATGCGCTGCCAGGCGGTGCTGACCCGGTGACCGCCGTGGCTGAGGCTGAGCATGCCGTTGAAGTTGCGGTTGTCGATCAGTCCCGCGCGGGTCTGGCCGTCGTCGCTGCTGTCGAAGTAGCGCAGGTCGCTGCGCAGGCTGAAGCCGCCACCCAGGGGCAGGTTGTGCACCAGGCCGACGAAGTGCTGTTGGTAGATGTCTTCCAGCTTGCCGTAGTAGTAGCTGACGCTCAGCTGCGGATTGAACGCGTAGCTGCCGCCGGCAAAATCGAAGGCGTCGCTGCTGGCCGCGCCGAAGCCGATATCGTCGCGGCTGGACGAGTCGCGCAGGTTGGCGCGGGTCAGGCGGCCGCCGTTCAGGGTCAGGCCGTCGATCTCCTGGGAGGTCAGCATGCCGCCCTGGAAGGTGGCCGACAGCAGTCGCGTGTCGTTGTAGCTGACCACCGGCAGCAGTGGCTGCAGGGTGCCCAGGCGCAGCGTGCTCTTGGAGACGCGCAGTTTGCCGGTCAAGCCCAGCTCGCTGTAGTCGTCCACCGGCTCGTGGCTGGTCGGGCCGAACGGCAGCAGGCCCGTGCCGCGGCGGTCGCGGCTGGAGTCCAGTTTGATGCCCAGCTCGCCGATGGCATCCAGGCCGACGCCGACAGGGCCTTCGGTGAAGCCGGATTCCAGGCGTGCGGTGAAGCCTTGCGCCCATTCCTCGGCCTTGGCCTGGGGTGCGTTACTCTGGCGGAAGTCGCGGTTCAGGTAGAAGTTGCGCAGCTCCAGGGTGCCCTTGCTGTCTTCGATGAAGCCGGCCATGGCCACGGGGGACAGGGCCAGGCCGAGCGCCGCCAGCAGCGGCGCGGGGAAACGGATAGCGGTCATTGTTATTATGGTTCCGTTGTTTCAGTGGCGGCTGGCGGCAGCTGCGCCGATGCCGGTCATGGAGCGGATGAACTGGGCCAGGTAGCGGCCACGCTCGGTTTGCGCACGCGCCGAGCGGTCGGTTACCGAGAACAGCCAGGCGCCGAGGAACGCCAGGGTCATGGAGAACAGCGCCGGGTTCGAGTAGGGGAACAGTGCGCGTTCATGGTGCAGCAAGCCGACCCAGACCACCGGGCTCAGCACCAGCAGGACGACGGCAGAGCTAAGGCCGACCAGGCTGCCGGCAACCGCGCCACGGGTGGTCAGGCCCTTCCAGAACATCGACAGGAACAGCACCGGGAAGTTGACCGAGGCGGCGATGGCCAGCACCAGGCCGGACAGGAAGGCAATGTTCTGCGACTCGAACAGCAGGCCGAGGATCACCGCCAGCACGCCGATGACCAGGGTGGCGATGCGTGACATGCGCATTTCCTCACGCTCGCTGGCCTGGCCCTTGCGGATCACGCAGGCGTACAGGTCGTGGGCCACCGCCGAGGCGCCGGACAGCGCCAGGCCCGCGACCACGGCGAGGATGGTGGCGAAGGCCACCGCGCAGATGAAGCCGAGGAACAGGTTGCCGCCCACCGCCTGGGCCAGGTGCACGGCAACCATGTTGCCGCCGCCGATAATGGCGCCGTTGGCGTCGCGGAAGGCCGGGTCGGTGCCGACCATGACGATGGCGCCGAAGCCGATGGCGATCAGCAGTACATAGAAATAGCCGATGAAGCCGGTGGCGTAGAGCACGCTCTTGCGCGCTTCGCGGGCATCCTTGACGGTGAAGAAGCGCATCAGGATGTGCGGCAGGCCGGCAGTGCCGAACATCATGCCGACCGCCAGCGAGAGGGTGTCGATCGGATTGCTCAGCAGCCCGCCCGGGGCCATGATCGCCTGACCCTTGGCATGCACGGCGGCAGCGCCGGCGAACATCGCCTCGGTGCTGAAGCCGAAGTGCTTGAGCACGGTGTAGGCCATGAAGGTGGCGCCGGAGAGCAGCATCACCGCCTTGGTGATCTGTACCCAGGTGGTGGCGAGCATGCCGCCGAAGGTCACATAGAAGACGATCAGCACGCCAACCAGCAGTACCGCCTGCAGGTAGCTGATGCCGAACAGCAGTTCGATCAGCTTGCCGGCACCGACCATCTGCGCGGTCAGGTACATCAGCGCCACGATCAGGGTGCCCACCGCGGCGACGATGCGGATCGGGGCTTGCTCCAGACGGTAGGAGACCACGTCGGCGAAGGTGTACTTGCCCAGGTTGCGCAGCCGTTCGGCAATCAGGAACAGGATGATCGGCCAGGCGGCGACGACGCCCAGGGAGTAGAGCAGGCCATCGTAGCCGGCCATGAAGATCATCGCCGAGATGCCCAGGAACGAGGCGGCGCTGATCATGTCGCCGGCGATCGCCAGGCCGTTCTGCAGGCCGCTGATACCGCCGCCGGCGGTGTAGAAGTCGCTGGCCGAGCGGGTGCGCAGGGCGGCCCAGCGGGTGATGCCAAGGGTGAACAGGACGAACACCAGGAACATGCCGATGGCGTTCCAGTTCAGGGGCCGTGCGGCCGTTTCAGCGGCCAGGGCGGCACCGCTGGACAACAGGCCGGCGCCCAGCAACAGCAGGTGAGAGGTCTTCATTGCTGGCTCTCCTGCTGCAGTTTGGCGACCAGCGGGTCGAACACCTGGTTGGTCTGGCGTACGTAGTAGGCGGTGAGGACGAACGAGAGCAGGATCACCACCACGGCCAGCGGAATGCCGATGCTGGTGGCACCGCCGTTGAGCGACTGGCTCAATACGCCCGGGGCAAACGCCATCAACAGCACGAAGCCGTAGTAGATCGCCAGCATCGCCAGGGTCAACGACCATGTCAGGCGCTGTTTGCGGCGTACCAGCTGGATGAAGTCCGGGTGCTGCCGGAGACGTTCGGGGTCTTGTGGGGTCATGGTTGCGCGCTCTCTTGTTGTGATTGTCGAGACGTTGTTTTCAGAAGTACGGCAAGCCCTGGCCGTGCAGGCGCCACCTCGCGGGTAGCGCCTGCAGCAGCTGGAGCGGTCAGAGCTGGTCGAAGTCGAGTACGACCTTGTCGCTAATCGGGAAGGCCTGGCAGGACAGCACGTAGCCGGCCGCCACCTCGTAGTCCTCGAGGGCGAAGTTGCTGTCCATCTCCACCTCGCCTTCGACCACCTTGCACTTGCAGGTCGAGCACACCCCGGCCTTGCACGAGTAGGGCAGTTCGGCGCCGTGCTCGTTGCCGGCGTCGAGCACGCTGGCGCTGTTGCGCGCCAGCTCGAAGGACAGCTCGCGACCGTCGCTGATCACGGTGATCTGGCTCTTGGCGCTGTCGACCTGGGCGGCGGCCTGGCGCGCTTCGCGTTTGTGCGTGCTGCCGACGGCGGCGAACAGTTCGAAATGGATGCGCTCGGCGGCCATGCCGTTGGCCTTGAGCTGGTCGCGCACGGTTTCGGTCATCGCCTGCGGGCCGCAGATAAAGGCGGCGTCCAGCGCCTTGACGTCGAGCCAGCGGCTGAACAGCTGGCCGCATTTATCGGCGTCGATGCGACCGTTGTAGAGGTCGACATCCTGTTGCTCGCGGCTGAACACGAAGATCAGGTTGAGGCGCTGCAGGTAGCGGTTCTTCAGGTCTTCGAGCTGCTCGCGAAACAGCGCCGAGTTGCTCGAGCGGTTGCCGTAGAGCAGGGTGAAGCTGCTGTGCGGTTCGCGTTCCAGGGTGGTCTTGATGATCGACAGGATCGGCGTGATGCCGCTGCCGGCGGCCACTGCCAGGTAACGGCCGTGGCGCGCGGCGTCCAGGGGCACGTAGAAGTGACCGGACGGCGGCATCACTTCCAGGGTCTGGCCGGCCTTGAGGCTGTCGTTGGCATAGGCGGAGAACAGCCCGCCGGGCACCCGCTTGATCGCCACGCGCAGCTCGCCGTCGTTGACGCCGGTGCAGATCGAGTAGGAGCGGCGTACTTCGGCGCCATCGAGGTGGGCACGCATCACCAGGTGCTGGCCCTGGGTGAAGGCGAAATCGTCGCTCAGCTCGGCCGGCACGTCGAAAGCGATCGACACCGCATCGCGGGTCTCCGGGCGTACTTCTTTAATCTTCAGGCTGTGGAACTTGCTCATTGTCTTGTCTCCGGCAGCAGGCTGCTCAGATGCACTTGAAGTAGTCGAAAGGCTCACGGCAGTCGACGCAGCGGTACAGCGCCTTGCAGGCCGTCGAGCCGAATTCGCTCAGGCGTTCGGTGTGGGCGCTGCCGCATTGCGGGCAGCACACCGCATCGCGCTCACCGAGCAGGCTGCGTTTGCTGGTACTGCCGGCCGGCGGGGCAATGCCGTAGGCGCGCAGGCGCTCGCGGCCGCTGTCGCTGATCCAGTCGGTGGTCCACGCCGGCGTCAGCCGGCGCTCCAGTTGCGGCGCGGCAAAGCCTGCCTGTTGCAGTGCGGTGGCGATGTCCTGCTCGATCACCTCGGTGGCCGGGCAGCCGGAGTAGGTCGGGGTGACCACCACATGCAAGTGGCCGGCTTGCCAGTCGAGGTCGCGCACGATGCCCAGGTCGACCACGCTGACCACCGGCACTTCCGGGTCCATCACCGCGCCGAGCACGGCCCAGGCCTGCTCCAGGTCGTTGGCCTGGAGCGGGCGCGCACCGAGGTCGCTGGCGATCAGCTCACCAGGTCGCATTGGGATGGGCTCGCTGCAGGAACTGCATTTCGGCCAGCAGGATGCCCAGGTGCTCGCTGTGCACGCCGGTGCGCCCGCTGAGGTAGAAGTGGCTGGGCGCTGCCGGTACCGGCAGGGTGGCCCAGGTGAACACCTCGTCGACCTTGGCGCGCCAGGCGCTGGCGATTTCCTCCGGTTGTGGGGCGATACCGGCCTCGGCCAGGCGTTGCTCGACGTCGTCGCCATCGACCAGCTCGACGCTGAAGCGCCAGACCTGCTCGATCGCCGCCAGCATGCGCCGGTGGCTTTCCTCGGTGCCGTCGCCCAGGCGCTCGACCCACTCGCCGGAGCGGCGCAGGTGGTAGGTGACTTCCTTCAGTGCCTTGGCGGCGATGCCGGCGACGCGTTCATCGCTGGAGCTGCTGAGGGCGCTCAGCACCTGGAAGTGCCAGGCGTCGTAGAGGAACTGCTTGACGATGGTCACCGCGTAGTCGCCGTTGGGTTGTTCGACCAGCAGCAGGTTGCGGTAGGCGCGCTCGTCACGGCGGAACGCCAGGTGGTCGGCGTCGCGGCCGTCGGCCAGCAGCTCGGCGGCGTAGTCCAGCCAGTTGCGCGCCTGGCCGACCAGGTCGAGGCCGATGTTCATCAGCGCCAGTTCTTCTTCCAGTGCCGGGGCCTTGCCGCACCATTCGCACAGGCGCTGGCCCTGGATCAGGGCGCTGTCGCCCAGGCGCAGCAGGTATTGGATGAGGTCATCACGTTGGTTCATGGCAGTGGCCTCACATGTGACCGACTTCGGCCGGCAGCTCGTAGAAGCTGGCGTGGCGGTAGACCTTGTCTTCCGAAGGCACGAACAGCGGGTCTTTCTCGTCCGGCGACGAGGCGGTGATCAGCGCCGAGGGCACCACCCACAGGCTCACGCCCTCGTTGCGGCGGGTGTACAGCTCGCGGGCATTCTCGATGGCCATTGCCGGGTCGGCGGCATGCACGCTACCGACGTGCTTGTGGTTGAGGCCGTGCTTGCTGCGCACGAAAACTTCGAACAGGGTCCATTCGGACATGGCGGGACTCTCCAGATCAGGGGCGAATCAAGCGGCGTCGCGCTTGGCTTTTTGTTGTTTTTTGCGGGCGTGGGCGACGGCGGCTTCACGCACCCAGGCGCCGTCCTCGATGGCCTTGCGGCGGGTGGCGATGCGCTCGGCGTTGCACGGGCCGTTGCCCTTGAGCACGTCGTAGAACTCTTGCCACTGGATTTCACCGAAGTCGTAGTGGCCGCGTTCTTCGTTCCACTTCAGGTCCGGGTCGGGCGCGGTGCAGCCGAGCAGCTCCAGTTGCGGCACGGTCTGGTCGATGAAGCGCTGGCGCAGCTCGTCGTTGCCCTGGCGCTTGATCTTCCAGGCCATCGACTGGGCGCTGTTGGGCGAATGCTCGTCGCTGGGGCCGAACATCATCAGGGCCGGCCACCACAGGCGGTTGATCGCGTCCTGGACCATGTCCTTCTGCGCCTGGGTGCCTTCTTTCATCATGGTCAGCAGCAGTTGGTAGCCCTGGCGCTGGTGGAAGCTCTCTTCCTTGCAGATACGGATCATCGCCCGCGAGTAGGGGCCGTAGGAGGTGCGCTGCAGCACCACCTGGTTGACGATCGCCGCGCCGTCGACCAGCCAGCCGACCGCGCCCATGTCGGCCCAGGTCAGGGTCGGGTAGTTGAAGATGCTCGAGTACTTGGCCTTGCCGCTGTGCAGCTTGGCGACTTCCTCGTCGCGGTCGGCGCCCAGGGTTTCCATGGCGCTGTACAGGTACAGGCCGTGGCCGGCTTCGTCCTGGATCTTGGCCATCAGCTGCAGCTTGCGCTTGAGGGTCGGGGCGCGGGTCACCCAGTTGCCTTCCGGCAGCATGCCGACGATCTCGGAGTGGGCGTGCTGGGAGATCTGGCGGATCAGGGTCTGCCGGTAGGCATCCGGCATCCAGTTCTTGGCCTCGATCTTGATTTCGGCGTCGATCTTCTCTTGGAAGGCGCGCTCTTCGGGGGACATTTCGTCCAGCGCTTTGACCCGCTTGACGCCGGTCTCAACCAGTTGTGCGTACATGCTGTGTCTCCAGCCTTGTAGGGGTTTGTCGGGAGGCCGTGGCCATGGCTGTATTTTTAAATGATACAAAAACAAATATCAAACACTAAATTGTGTGTCGTATTAAATTTTTGTATCGCTTTGTCGGTTTGGTGACGGGGGGGCAGGCGACGTGCGCAGGTTGGCGGGCAGGGGGTGGGGCGTTTTGAAGGCGGAAAAAAGGTTCTTCATGGAGTCCTGGGGGTTAGGATCCTTGGCTTGGGCTTGGGCTTGGGCTTGGGCTTGGGTGTTGAGGTGGTGTGCTTATCCATTCGATGCAGCGACGCCGCTGGCCCCTTCCGCCTTTACGGCGGCCTACTTTTCTCTTGGGAAAAGTAGGCAAAACCGCTTGCTCCTGCATCCGGCCC
>NZ_JALRNG020000072.1:0-11334 GCF_030272875.2 Pseudomonas sp. BJa5 | reverse complement strand
TCGCCGATGGTAGTGTGGGGTTTCCCCATGTGAGAGTAGGTCATCGTCAAGATTAAATTCCGAAACCCCTATCTGCGCAGGCAGGTAGGGGTTTTGTCTTTCTGGCCCCCTGTGGGAGCGGCGGTGCGGCGATCCGACTTGCCCCGCGATGCGATGTATCCTGCAGACCGCGATCGCGGGGCAAGCCCGCTCCTACAAGCTGACCGATGCACTTGTGGTCCTCCAGGAGGCCGCTGGCATCGAATGCTGCGTTTGGGACCAATGGTCGCCTGAATCTGCCACCAGAACCCGCACAGCGGCTTCCTGCTGGCCCTGGCCAGCAGGAGAGGAGGGGAAACGCTCGGAATTACCCTTGTGGTCGACTGCTCAGGTAGGCCCTGATGGTTCTCTGCGCCGAGTTCAGGTGGCGTTCAAGAATCCTGATGGCGTCGTCGATGGATTTGTCATTGGCTGCGTCCACCAGGCCGTTGTGGTCATCCTGGGTCAGCTTGCCCAAGCCCATGGACGAGAGGTGGAAGCGCAGGAAGCGTTCTTCTTCGTTCAGCTCGATTTCAATCAGGTGCAACAGCTTCTTGTTGGACGCCTTGCTGTACAGGCTCATGTGAAACAGCCGGTTCAGGCGGCCGATTTCAGAATGCCGGGTTTCGTTTTCGAGCTGGGCGATGTAGCTGCGAGCCAGGGCGATGTCGTCGGCATCGAGCAGGGGGATCGACTGGCGCAGTGCCTCCGACTCCAGGATCACCCGCAGGGCGTAGGTATCCATGGCATCTTCGCCAATCAGAGGCGCGACCACGGCGCCCTTGTGGGCCACCACCTGCAATAACGATTGCGCCTCGAGCTGACGCAGGGCTTCACGCACCGGCATGCGGCTGACGCCGAACAGCGTGGCCAGTTCCTGCTGCCGCAGGGCTCGCCCGGGAGGCAGGCGACCATCGAGGATAGCGCTGCGCAACCGCTCTTCAATCACACTACGAGCCAGGTGCGGTGGTACTTGCTCGCCGCCCAGTATTTCGCTCAAGGATCGGGGTTTGTCGGTCACGCTGTGTTCTGCCCTGTTGTCGGTGTGTGATATGGATTGGATCCAATCAAACTAGTTAGAGGTCCGGTGCTTGTCAAACCGCATGGTCGAGCGCCCGGAATCAGCCGGCTGGCAGCGGGCGCGGCGGTACTTGCTATCGTGAATGAAGTTTTTCTCCAAGGGAAGTCGGCCCGACATAGTGGTCGGACGAGGTGCTGTTGGAGAAAAGCCGGGTCGATAGTGCCGTGATTGTAAGGTGCCATTGTTTTTTCATGGGCAAGGCCGCACCATCGGTGCTTTTCCACGGGGCTGCACGGGTTTTCGCATTGGCGATACGTTGGGCTGTTCACTTGACCATGCGCCGGCTTGGCCTTGCCGTGGTGCTCGGCTGCCTGCTGATGGGCGGGCTGCACGCCGACTGGGACTTTTCCCAGATCAGTCGCAAAGCCCAGTCCCTGTATGGGCCGCTGGGCCCGGGGCAAGCGCGTATCGATGCCTGGCAGAACCTGCTGACGACACAAAAGCAGGGCAGCGACCTCGAGCAGCTCAAGCGGGTGAACCAGTTCTTCAACCACCAGCTGCGCTATGTCGAGGATATCGACCTGTGGCGCGAGGTCGATTACTGGTCAACCCCCATACAGGCACTGATCAAAGGCGCGGGCGACTGCGAGGACTATGCTATCGCCAAGTATTTCAGCCTGCGGCGCATGGGGATGCCGGCGGACAAGTTGCGCATCACCTACGTCAAGGCGTTGCGCCAGAATCGGGCACACATGGTCCTGACCTATTACGCGAGCCCCAATGCCATGCCGCTGGTGCTCGACAGCCTGATGGATGCGATCAAACCCGCCAACGAGCGTACCGACCTGATACCTGTCTATGCCTTCAACGGTGAAGGCCTGTGGCTGACCGGTGCCGGTGGTAACAAAAAGGTCGGCGACACCAAACGCTTGTCGCGCTGGCAGGATCTACTGAAAAAGATGCAGGCCGAAGGTTTCCCGGCCGAGCCGGTTTACTAAAGGAGGACAGATGTCACTGTTCAAACAATTGCTGCTTGCCATCTGCCTGTTCCTGGTAGTCGCCTTCACGGGCAGCTTCATGGTCAGCCTGGAGAGTTCGCGCAGCCAGTACGTCAATCAGTTGCGCTCCCACGCCCAGGACGCGGCTACCGCGCTGGCATTGTCGCTGACGCCCAACATTGATGATCCGGCGATGGTCGAGCTGATGGTCAGCTCGATTTTCGACAGTGGATATTATTCGAGCATCAAGGTCATCGACCTGGGTTCCAACGCGGTGCTGGTGGAGCGTCACGCCGAGGCACAGGCCAATGGCGTGCCGGCCTGGTTCATTCGCCTGATCGGCCTTGAGGCCGCCGGTGGCGACGCCATCGTCAGCCGCGGCTGGCAGCAGGCGGCGCGGGTCGAAGTGGTCAGCCATCCGATGTTCGCCCTGGCCAAGCTGTGGCAAAGCGCCCTGGGCAGTCTGGGCTGGCTGTTGCTGTGCGGGGCCTTGAGCGCAGTGCTCGGTGCCTTGTTGCTGCGCCGTCAACTCAAGCCCCTGGACTACATGGTGGCGCAGTCCCACGCCATTGCTCGCCGCGAGTTCCTCAGCCTGCCCGATTTGCCCAGGACCCCAGAGCTGCGCCGGGTGGTGCAGGCCATGAACCAGATGGTCGAGAAGCTCAAGGCCTTGTTCAAGGAGCAGGCCGAGCGCAGCGAAAAACTGCGCACAGAGTCGTACCAGGACAGCCTCACGGGCCTGGCCAACCGACGCTTTTTCGAGATGCAGCTCAATGCCCAGGTCAGCAATATCGAAGAGGCCCGGCCAGGCTACCTGTTGCTGCTGAGGGTCAAGGATCTCGCCGGGCTCAACCAGCGCCTGGGTGGACAGCGTACCGACCAGTTGCTCCAAGCGGTCGGCCAGCAGCTGCAGCGCACCTGCGCCAACTACCCGGAAACCAATAACCTCATCACCCGCAGCCGCGGCGGTGAGTTCGCCGTACTGGCGCCGGGCCTGGTGCACGAAGAGGCGGTGCAGCTGGCCCAGGCCCTGGAGGTCACCCTGCAGAGCCTGGCCGATACCGGGGCCACCGATGTCACCCCGGTGGCCTGTATCGGCATGGCGCCCTACAGCCCGGGCGACGCGCCGCAGGCGTTGTTGAAGCTGGCCGACGAGGCCCTGGCCCGGGCCGAGAGCCAGGTCGAGCCGGGCTGGGTGTGCCTGGAGCAAGGCACGGCGCCGCAGGCGGGCGATACCCACCATGCCTGGCACACCTTGCTCGACGAGGCCCTGCAGCAAGGGCGCTTCCAGCTGTTCTTCCAGCCGGTGGTGGCCTGTGATGCGCCCGAGCAAGTGCTGCACTACAAGGTGATCTCACGGGTCCTCGACGCCAATGGCCAGGCCATTGCCGCCGGCCGCTTCCTGCCCTGGCTGGAGCGCTTTGGCTGGTCGGCGCGGCTCGATGTGCTGATGCTCGAGCAAGTGCTCAAGCACCTGCAGGGCCACGGTGAGGCATTGGCCCTGAACCTGTCGGCGGCGACCCTGGCTGACGACAAGGCGCTGCAGCGGGTATATGAACTGCTTGGCCAGCATTCGGCGCTGGGGCCACGCCTGACCCTGGAAATCGGTGAAGAGCAATTGCCCGACCAGGCTGCGCTGGAACACCTGACCCGTCGCCTGCACGCCCTGGGCTTCAGCCTGAGCCTGCAGCGCTTTGGCGGACGCTTCAGCATGATCGGCAACCTGGCGCACCTGGGCCTGGCCTACCTGAAGATTGACGGCAGCTACATTCGCGCCATTGACCAGGAACGCCACAAGCGTCTGTTCATCGAAGCCATCCAGCGTGCCGCGCACAGCATCGACCTGCCGCTGATTGCCGAGCGGGTGGAAACCGAAGGGGAGCTCAAGGTGCTGCGCGAGATGGGCATCCAGGGCGTGCAGGGGCGGCTGGTCGGTGAGCCGGCACCCTGGCGCTGACACACACCGAGCGGGCCTTGCGCAGGCCCGCAGTGATCAGATCAGGCCGCTGTCGCTTTCGTCGATCAGGTTGTTCAGCCCACCCAGGGCCTCACGGGCGCTGGAACGGCTGAGCAGCTTGGCCTGGGCGCCGGCCGGCAGGTCGGTGATGCTGATCACCCCTTTGCTGGTCAGCACTTCGATCAAGTCTTCGAGCACCCGGATCATGTCCAGGTCGCTTTGCTTGAGCTGCTTGAGGCTGTTCTCGACCACGTCGTCGGCGAACCATTCCTGAACTTCGGCGTGGTCGGCCGGCAACTCCTCCGTGTACCCGTCAAAGGCGGCGGCCTCTACCCGGCGCAACTGGCCCTGTGCATCGCGTTGCACGTAGAACATGGAGTATCCCTCGTCAAATTGAGTCCGTATCCGCAGTCAGCAGCATAGGCCAAGCACACCGGGCTGTGGGCCCGGCGAGCGAGTATGCAGTGTGAATACGGCACTGGGAAAGCCCGGCGCACCCTGCAGCCGGTGTTTGGCTGCAGGGTGCGGGAGCATCAGCTGTTGGAATGGTCGATCTTGATGGTCGGGTCGGCGCCGGTCACCAGCGAGTTGATCGTGGTGTTGGACCAGTTGACCCCTTCCAGCTTGATCGTCACATCGGCGTTGGCCAGGCCACCGGCGCTGTTGAGCTTGCCTTCGGAGCTGACCTGCAGGGTCGACTCGCCGTTGACCGTGGTGATCTTCAGGAAGTTGTCGATGGTGCTGGCCTTCTCGCCCTGGAGCAGATCGCTCAGGTCCAGACGGTCACCTTCGGCAGGTTTGAAGTCCTTGATCACGTCCTTGCCGGTGTCGCCGGCCTTCCACACGAAGGTGTCGGCGCCGCTGCCACCGGTGAGGATATCGTCACCCTTGCCGCCCATGAGGATGTCGTTGCCCTCACCGCCGAGCAGGGTGTCGATGCCTTCGCCGCCAATCAGGGTGTCGTTGCCTTCACCACCGATCAGGGTATCAATGCCGGCACCGCCGAGCAGGATGTCATTGCCCTTGCCGCCATCGAGGTAGTCGTCGCCACCCTGGCCGAAGAGAATGTCATTGCCGTCGCCGCCCAGCAGGGTATCGGCACCGTCGTTGCTGCGCGATACATCGAACTCGCTGACGTGCTCGGTGATGTACTGGTGCAGCACACGACCGTCGACAGTTTCCAGGCCCACACCCAGCTTGCCGGCGACATAGGCCTGCATTGCTTCGACACCGTTGCCGGCGATCCCGTCGAAACTGACCAGGTCACCGAACAGGATGTCGTTGCCGTCGCCACCGCCGACCGCATCGTTACCCGGCTTGGTGGCCTCGGTATGACCGAGGATCGCCTCGGCCAGCTTGCTCGGGTCGATGTTGGTCTGCGGCTTGCCGTCGGTGTCGTATGGCTTCAGGTTGTTGGCGTTGACGGCGCCATTGAGACCGATCGCCTCGACGCTCGACAGGTTGGCCAGCAACAGGAACGCCTCCTTGGCGTTGACCGCGGCCCAATAGGAACCGGAGTCCGTAACCGACAACTCATAGGTGCCGTCGCCTTGTGCATTCAGCTTGCCGGAGGCGTTGGAGTCGGTGCGCCACGAATTGCCGACGCGGTACTCGGCCGTGAGGTAGCCGGACTGGCTGATGCTGATCCGGTTGTTGGCCCCCACCATCTCATAGTTGATGACATCGCCCAGTTTGTAGTTCAGGCGGCTCAGCTCGCCATCCATGGTGTAGCTGGAGTTCCTGAACGTCGGGTTGGTCCGTTCGTTCGTCTGATAGACGTTAGGCTCGCCATCGGTGATGAAGAACGTCTGGTTGCTACCCTTGTTGCCGGCATTCTCGAGGTTCTGGAACCAGTTGGCGGTGGTTTTGAACGCATCCTCGTAGTTGGTGCTGCCACCGGCCTTGAGCTTGTCCAGCGCCGCTTGCAGCGTGGCCATCGCATTCTTGTCGGCGAGGTCGACCGAGACGGTAACGTTGACCTTCTCGGAGAAGTCCACCAACAGGATGTTCACCGTACCGGAGCCAGCGCCCTTGACGCTATTGGCCAGGGTCTTGAACACCGACTCCAGGGACTTCCTCGCCGCGTTGACGCCGGAGTTCTCCATGCTGCCCGAGGTATCGACGATGAACGCCAGGTTGTAGTCCTGCCCCGGTACGACGTGCAGGCCGTTGACGTCCGCAACGATGATGTCGTTTTCGGTGCCCAGGGTCTTGGTGTCGTTCTCGGCCGTCAGGTTTCCGGTGTTGTAGCTATCCGGGTAAATGGTGACCTTGATGAAGTCCTGGGCGGAGCTAGTGCTGCCATTGGCCTTCTCGGTGGCCGTCGAGGTCACGGTGATGGTGAACGAATCGTGATAGTAGGCTGGCGGCTTGACGCTCAGGCTGTTCAGGTTCCAGCCCGTGACATCGACCTCACCCGCGCCAACCGTGACGGTACGGCCATTGCCATCGCTCAGCACCGATCCTTCCGGAATGCCGCCCAGCTTGACGCTGAGGGTTTCGGAGCCGTCCCGGTCAACCAGCTGGGTGGAAATGCCCACCAGCTTGATGGTGGAGTTTTCCGCGCCTTCATTGAGCTTGTAGCCCTGGTAGTAGCCTTCGCCGTCGCTGCCGTGCAACTCGCCGACGGTTACGCCGGCGTTGACCAGGTCATTGACGCTCGGGTACATCGGGATGTTGGCGTTGTTCAGGTCGACAGGCGTGCTGCCGTTGACCGACAGGTTGACGTCGAAACTGCCCGGGCCGCTCTGGTTGGCGTGGTAGATGTCCAGGGTGTAGTAGCCGCTGATGGTCGGCGTGAACGAGCCACTGATACCACCTCCCGCGCCCCAGGTGGCGCCGGCCACGTTCTTGCCGCCGATGGTGATCAGCAGGCTGTCGTCACCCACACCGCTGAAGGTGTAAGTCTTGCCGGCTTCCAGGAAGATCAGGCCAGACGTCTTCGAACCCGTGCCGCCCACCACGTTGCCGTCGGACTTGGCATCGGTGACAACGGTGCTGCCGTTGGGCCGGCCGGAGTTGTTGAAGACGTTCTTCAGCGCATCGCCGGTGATGCCGTTGCCGTTGGTACCCAAGCCGCTCAGGCTGTTCCAGGTTTCCTTGAGCAGGCCGACCGAGTTGACGTTGTTGCTGCCGATGCTCAGGTCAGGCTTGTCGGCAACCGGGGTGATATCGACCTTCAGGGTCGCTTCATTGCCCAGGCCCTGGCCGTCGGTAGGCTTGAACTTGATCTGCGCGTAATCGGCCTCTTTGTTGCCCACGCCGCTGCCGCCGTAGCCGTTGATGCCCGATTCATTGAGGTCGGGGACGAACTTCAGCTTGCCGGCATCGATGTCAGCCTTGGTGAAGACCTTGCCGGCATCGGCCGCAGTCAGGGTTTTCCAGACGTTGCCGTCCTTGTACTGCAGCACGCCATCGGCAGGTAGCTGGGTGATGGTCAGGCCAAGGCTGGCCGCCGGGGTATCGGCATCGCTGATGCCGAAGTCGGCCCAGGTCAGTACCAGGTCGTTGTCTTCGTTGCCGGTCACGGCGCCGCCAGCGGCAACGGGTGCTTCGTTGCTCTGGATGGTAGTGGTGACGCTGCCAGCGCTGCCGCTGACCACCAGATTCTCGAAGTTGCCGCCGGTGGCCGAGCTGATCCGCACGGTGAAGTTCTCGGCACCTTCGGCAATACCGTCACGGATGATCGGGACGTTGAAGCTGGCCGAACTGGTGTTTGCCTTGATCACCACGGTGGTTACACCGGTGTAGTCCTGGCCGTTGGCGGCAGTGCCGGAGTAGGTCAGGGTGATGGTGACGTCGGTTTCCGCCGGATTGGTCAGCGTCAGGGTGTAGGTCGCCGTCTCACCTTCGGCAACCGCCGTGGTGCCACTGATGCTGATCGTGGTGTCGTTGAGGGTGTCGGACACATGGGTGACCGCCGGCGTATCGCTGATGTTCAGTTGCTCGAAGTTGCCGCCGGTGGCGCCAGTGATGGTCACACTGACGTCCTCGGCATCGAGATAGACATCATCCTTCGGTGCGGGAACGGTGATGCTGGCGCTGGTCGCATCCTTGGCAATGGTGATGGTGCTGCCATTGCTCAGGGTCACGGTCACCGCGGTACCCGCCGGATTGCTCAGGGTAGCGGTGTAGGTGATCTGGCCACCTTCCTGCACCGATGGTGTCGCGGTCAGGGTCAGACCGGTCGGGTCGATGGTATCGGTGACCTTGGTCACGGCGGCGGAACCGTCGACGGCCAGGCTTTCGAAGTCACCACCGGTGGTGCCGGTGATGGTCGCTTCGACCTGACCAGCGTCGATGTACACATCGTCGTCCGGTGCCGCCACGGTCACGCTGCCGCTGGTTTCGCCCGCCGCAATGGTGATGGACTCACCGTTGCTGAGGGTGATGGTCATGGCGGTGCCAGCCGGATTGGTCAGGGTGGCGGTGTAGGTGATTTCGCCACCTTCGTTGACCGACGGGGTGGCGGTCAGCTTCAGGCCGGTGGTGTCTTCAGTCCCCGGACCATCGGTGACGGTCACGCTGGTTTCACCGGAAGCCATCAGGTCTTCGTAATTACCGCCCGAGACGTCCTTGATGGCGTTGGTCAGATCCAGGTTGGTGCTGTGCACGTTATCCGGCGCAGTGAACTGCACGGTACCAGTGCTCTGACCGACCGCGATGACGATCTGCTGGCCATTGGTCAGGTTGATCACCAGCGGCGTGCCGGTCACCGGGGCGCTGACGGTGGCGGTGTAGGTAATCACACCACCTTCACCGATGGTGCTGACGTCGGCGGTCAATTTGACGGTCGACGGGTCGAGGGTGTCGTTGACCTCGGTAACAGCCGGGGTGTTATCCACCGCCAGGTTCTCGAAGTCACCGCCACTGGTGCCGGTGATGGTCGCTGCGACCTGACCGGCGTCGATGTACACGTCGTCATCCGGTGCCGCGACAGTCACGCTGCCGCTGGTTTCGCCCGCCGCAATGGTGATGGATTCACCGTTGCTGAGGGTGATGGTCATGGTCGTGCCAGCCGGGTTGGTCAGCGTCGCGGTGTAGGTGATCTCGCCACCTTCGTTGACCGACGGGGTCGCGGTCAGCTTCAGGCCGGTGGTGTCTTCGGTACCTGGGCCGTCAGTAACTGTGACGGTGGTCTCGCCGGAAGCGGTCAGCTCCTCGTAGTTGCCGCCCGAAACGTCCTTGATGGCGTTGGTCAGATCGAGGTTGGTGCTGTGCACGTTGTCTGGCGCAGTGAACTGCACGGTACCCGTGCTCTGACCGACCGCGATGACGATCTGCTGGCCATTGGTCAGGTTGATCACCAGCGGCGTGCCGGTCACCGGGGCGCTGACGGTAGCGGTGTAGGTGATGACGCCACCTTCGCCGATGGTGCTGACATCGGCAGTGAGTTTCACCGTCGATGGATCGATGGTGTCGTTGACCTCGGTAACCGCTGGAGTGTTATCCACCGCCAGGTTCTCGAAGTCGCCGCCACTGGTGCCGGTGATAGTCGCTTCGACCTGACCAGCATCGATATAGACGTCGTCGTCCGGCGCCGCCACGGTGACGCTGCCCGAAGTCTCACCCGCCGCGATGGTGATCGATTCACCATTGCTGAGGGTGATGGTCATGGCGGTGCCAGCCGGGTTGGTCAGCGTCGCGGTGTAGGTGATTTCACCGCCTTCGTTGACCGATGGGGTGGCGGTCAGCTTCAGGCCGGTGGTGTCTTCAGTGCCCGGACCATCGGTGACGGTGACGGTGGTTTCACCGGAAGCCGTCAGGTCTTCGTAATTACCGCCCGAGACGTCCTTGATGGCGTTGGTCAGCTCCAGGTTGGTGCTGTGCACGTTATCCGGCGCAGTGAACTGCACGGTACCAGTGCTCTGACCGACCGCGATGACGATCTGCTGGCCATTGGTCAGGTTGATCACCAGCGGCGTGCCGGTCACCGGGGCGCTGACGGTGGCGGTGTAGGTAATCACACCACCTTCACCGATGGTGCTGACGTCGGCGGTCAACTTGACGGTCGACGGATCGAGGGTGTCGTTGACCTCGGTGACCGCTGGAGTGTTATCCACCGCCAGGTTTTCGAAGTCGCCACCGGACGTACCGGTGATGCTCGCTTCGACCTGGCCGGCATCGATGTACACGTCGTCGTCCGGTGCCGCCACAGTCACGCTGCCCGAAGTCTCACCGGCCGCAATGGTGATGGACTCGCCATTGCTCAGGGTGATGGTCATGGCGGTGCCAGCCGGGTTGGTCAGGGTGGCGGTGTAGGTGATTTCGCCACCTTCGTTGACCGACGGGGTCGCGGTCAGCTTCAGGCCGGTGGTGTCTTCAGTACCTGGACCGTCAGTGACGGTCACAGTGGTGGTGCCCGAGGCAGTCAGCTCCTCGTAGTTACCACCCGAAACGTCCTTGATCGCGTTGGTCAGATCCAGGTTGGTGCTGTGCACGTTATCCGGCGCAGTGAACTGCACGGTACCAGTGCTCTGACCGACGCCGATAACGATCTGCTGGCCATTGGTGAGGTTGATTACCAGCGGCGTGCCGGTCACCGGGGCGCTGACGGTAGCGGTGTAGGTGATCACGCCACCTTCGCCGATGGTGCTGACATCGGCGGTCAACTTGACGGTCGACGGGTCGATGGTGTCGTTGACTTCAGTCACAGCCGCCGACGGGTCGACGTTGAGGTTTTCGAAGTCGCCACCGGAGGTGCCGGTGATAGTCGCTTCGACCTGGCCAGCGTCGATATAGACGTCATCGTCCGGAGCAGCCACGGTAACGCTGCCCGAAGTCTCACCGGCCGCGATGGTGATGCTTTCACCATTGCTGAGGGTGATGGTCATGGCGGTGCCGGCCGGGTTGGTCAGCGTCGCGGTGTAGGTGATTTCGCCACCTTCGTTGACCGACGGGGTGGCGGTCAGCTTCAGGCCGGTAGTGTCTTCAGTGCCTGGACCGTCGGTAACGGTCACAGTGGTGGTGCCCGAGGCAGTCAGGTCCTCGTAGTTACCGCCACTGACGTCCTTGATGCTGTTGGTCAGGTCGAGGTTGGTGCTGTGCACGTTGTCTGGCGCGGTGAACTGCACGGTGCCAGTGCTCTGACCGACGCCAATGACGATCTGCTGGCCATTGGTCAGGTTGATTACCAGCGGCGTGCCAGTCACTGGCGCGCTGACAGTGGCGGTGTAGGTGATCACGCCACCTTCGCCGATGGTGCTGACATCGGCGGTCAATTTGACGGTCGACGGATCGAGGGTGTCGTTGACTTCAGTCACAGCCGCCGACGGGTCGACGTTGAGGTTTTCGAAGTCGCCACCGGACGTGCCGGTGATGGTCGCTTCGACCTGACCGGC
>NZ_JALRNG020000071.1:0-13164 GCF_030272875.2 Pseudomonas sp. BJa5 | reverse complement strand
TTTTGTTTTTTGTAAATCCCCTTCGGGGGCAACCCCCCCCCCCACTTTTATAACCAAACCCGTGTGGGCGGGGGCTTGCCCCGCGATGAAATCAACACAAAACCCACGTGGGACAACCCGGCCCGATAGAGGCTCCCCACTCCACATCAACCCAGACTGCCCCCATGTACACCAAGAATTTCGTCAACCCGTGCCCCGACTGGGCCACGGCCTTGCTCAATGGCTTCAGCCAGGTCCTGCTGCAGCGCAATCCGCTGTGCGGCCTGTTCTGCCTGCTGGCCATCACCGTCACCGCCCCCGATCTGGTCGGCGGCGCCCTGCTCGGCGCCCTCGCCGGGCTGCTCACCGCCCAGCGCCGCGGCTACAACCGCACCGACCGCCAGGCCGGCCTGTACAGCTACAACGGCGTGCTGATCGGCCTGCTGCTGAGCTACGCCCTGCCCTGGTCGGCGATCCTGCCGCCGCTGATCATCGCCGCCGGCGGCCTGAGCAGCATGCTCGTGCACCAGTGGCTCAAGCGCGCCAGCTCCAACCTGCTGCTGCCGGCCTACACCGCGCCCTTCGTGCTGATCGGCTGGGCCGTCCTGGCGGTCAGCGAACCGGCCACCAGCGCCGCCAGCACCATGGAACACAATGCCCTGTTTGCCCTGGCGCGCGGACTGGGCCAGATCTTCCTGCTCGACAACGCGCTGGCCGGGCTGCTGATCGCCATTGGCCTGCTGATCGCCAACCGCTATGCCGCCGCCTGGGCCCTGCTCGGCGCGGCACTGGGTGGCAGCGTCGCGTTGCTCGGTGGCGAAGCCAATGCCGCCTATGCCGGCCTCTACGGCTTCAACGCCGCCCTCGCCGCCCTGGCCTTCAGCCAGACCCGCAAGCAACCCTGGCTGCCGTTGCTGGCCATGCTCCTGGCCATTGTCCTGCAACCTGTGGTTGCGCAACTGCCGGTACCGGGCCTGACCGCGCCGTTCATCCTGGCCTGCTGGCTGGTGCTGATCGGCCAGCGCCTGATGCGCCAGCCACTGGCCCGCCGTGCCGGTCGCTTGCATAGCTGAAGCACTGCCCCTAGGCTCAGCTCCATTGTGCAATGGAGTTGAGCATGAACACCCCTTCGAGCTGGCGCGAACGGCTCTACGTCATCGTTTTTCAAACCGACACCGTCGCCGGCCGGCGCTTCGACAGCATCCTGCTGCTGATCATCCTCGCCAGCCTGGTGACGGTGATCCTCGACAGCATCGATGAAGTCCACCAGAACTACGCGGGCCTGTTGGCCGCCATCGAGTGGGGCTTCACCGCGATCTTCCTGGTCGAGTACCTGATCCGCCTGTACTGCTCGCCAAAGCCTGTGCGCTACGCCTTCAGCTTCTACGGCCTGGTCGATTTGCTGGCGATCGTCCCGGGGATCATCGCCCTGTACTACAGCGACGCCCAGTACCTGCTGATCATCCGGGTGATCCGGATGCTGCGCATCTTTCGCGTGCTCAAGCTCGGCCCCTACCTCAAGCAGGCGCATTACCTGCTGGAGGCGCTGCACGGCAGCAAACAGAAGATCATCGTGTTCCTGGTCAGCGTCTCGACCCTGGTCACAGTGTTCGGCACCCTGATGTACGTGGTCGAAGGCCCTGAACATGGCTTTACCAGTATCCCCAAGGGCATCTACTGGGCCATCGTCACCCTGACCACCGTCGGCTTTGGCGACATCGTGCCCAAGACCCCGCTGGGCCAGGTGTTGTCGTCACTGGTGATGATCACCGGTTACTCGATCATCGCCGTGCCCACCGGGATCTTCACGGCGGAGCTGGCCAATGCGATGCGCGGTGAACAGCTGCTGCACGACTGCCCGGTATGTCGCAAGAAACACCATGAGCACGGAGCAGCCTTCTGCTCGCGCTGCGGCAATGCGCTATTCAAGAAACTGGAATAAGCAAAGTACTTTTTAATCTTTTAGCGCCTAAGGCCCAACCGCTATAGTCGCTGGCATAATGCCCTTAACGACAACTCGAACAAGGAATGCGCAGTGAAAAAACTCTTCAGTGCCTCGCTTCTGGCCGCAGGCCTCGCCCTGGGCAACATGGCCCATGCGGCGGCTCCGCTGCTCAACGTCTCCTATGACGTGATGCGCGACTTCTACAAGGACTACAACGCGGCCTTCCAGAAACACTGGGAAGCCGAGCATAAAGAGAAGCTCACTGTGCAGATGTCGTTCGGCGGTTCGAGCAAGCAGGCCCGCTCGGTGATCGATGGCCTGCCGGCCGACGTCATCACCATGAACATGGCCACCGACATCAACGCCCTGGCCGACAACGGCAAGCTGGTGCCGGACAACTGGGTCACCCGCCTGCCGAACAACAGCGCACCGTTCACCTCGGCCACCGTATTCATCGTCCGCAAGGGCAACCCCAAGGCTCTCAAAGACTGGCCGGACCTGCTCAAGGACGGCGTCCAGGTCATCGTACCCAACCCCAAGACCTCGGGTAACGGCCGCTACACCTACCTGTCGGCCTGGGGCTATGTGCTGAAAACCGGCGGCGACGAGAGCAAAGCCAAGGAATTCGTCGGCAAGCTGTTCAAGCAGGCGCCGGTACTCGACACCGGTGGCCGCGCCGCCACCACCACCTTCATGACCAACCAGATCGGCGACGTGCTGGTGACCTTCGAGAACGAAGCCGAAATGATCGCCCGCGAGTTCGGTCGCGACCAGTTCGAAGTGATCTACCCGAGCGTCTCCGCCGAAGCTGAGCCACCGGTGAGCGTGGTCGACAAGGTAGTGGACAAGAAAGGCACCCGCGCCACCGCCGAGGCGTACCTGAAGTACCTGTGGTCGCCGGAGGCCCAGGAGATCGCCGCCAACAACTACCTGCGCCCACGTGATCCGGCGATCCTGGCCAAGTACACCGACCGCTTCCCGAAAGTCGACTTCCTGTCGGTGGAGAAGACCTTCGGTGACTGGCGCACCGTGCAGAAGACCCACTTCAATGATGGTGGCGTGTTCGACCAGATCTATACCGGGCAGTAAGTCGGTATAGCGAATCCGGGGCCTGTGATGGGCCCCGGATTTTTTATGCCCGCCTCCCTGGACCGGCCCCCTGAGGGAGAATTGTCTTTGTGGGAGCTGGCGAAGCCTGCGATGGCATCGCCGCGGTGCCCGTCAGTGTGCGTTGCCCGCATCGCAGGCTTCGCCAGCTCCTACGCCAGCCCACTCACCCTAGAGCGGTTCATTGACTACCCTTTCCGTCATCCACGGTTTGAGGAAAGTCCATTGACCCGATCCCTGTTCGCCCTCCTGCTCGCCTGCCTGCTGAGCCTGCAACTGGCCGGCGCCGCGCCCCTGGTGCCGGCGGCCAGCAAACCGGCGGAACCTGCAGAGCCCGTGGTCCAGGGCGGCCTGCTGGGCGCCATCGCCGATGGCCTGGACGATGTCAGCAAGGAGCTGGATGTCGACAGCCATGTGATCGACAACTGGCGCCTGCGCGCCGACCGCGCCGCCGACGAGGTCGATCAACTGGTCACCGAGCATTCCGGCATCAGCCCTCTGGAACTGTGGCGCGACTTCGCCCTGCTGACCGTCACCTGGCTGATCGCCTTCGCCCTGCTGACCAACTTTGGCCGGATGCTCTCGCGCACCTGCAGCCGCTCCCGCCTGATTCGCGACCGGCCGCGGCCGCGCCGGGTCATCAAGTATCTGCTGGCCTACACCCTGCCGGCCGTGCTGAGCCTGATCGTGACGCTCTATGTCAGCCATTTCCTCCTGCTGTCGGCCGGGCGTGCGCTGGGCATGAGCCTGGCCTACGCCACCAGCGCCGGTATCTTCTCGACCTCGATCATCTTCTGCCTGATCACCCTGTTCGACACCGGGCACAAGCGCAGGGCAGTGCAGATCATCCGCCGGGTGGCGCCCCGGCCGCTGTTCCTGATCGGCTTTCTGGCAGCCTGGAGCGATGCCCTGACCAGCCCGCAGATCGCCCGGCACCTGGGCGGCAATTTCACCAGCAGCGTTGCCGCCCTGACCGGCCTGCTGGCCACCCTGGCCTTCGCCGTGCTGGTGCTCAAACTGCGCCGCCCGGTGGCGCACCTGATCCGCAACCGCGCCCTGCCCGACCGCCTGCAACACCGCGCCGTGCAGGAAACCCTGCGGATCTTCTCGGCGCTGTGGTTCCTGCCGATCCTGCTGATGATCCTGGTCTCGGCGGTCAACCTGATCGGCGCCGGCGAAGAAAGCCAGCGCGCCCTGCAGAAGGCCCTGATGACCTCGATCCTGCTGATCGTCACGGTGTTTCTCAGTACCGTGCTGCAGCGCATGTTCAAGGACCAGGAAGGCGAGGAAGCCAGGCAACGCCTGCGCCCCTACAAGGAACTGCTGCGCAACCTGGCCCACGCCTTGGCGCGTATCGTCATGGCCGTGACCTTCATCGAATTGCTGGGGCGCATCTGGGGTGTTTCCGTGCTCGATTTCGCCCTCAAGAACAGCCTGGGCCGAGCCATCAGCGACTCATTGGGCAGCATCGGCCTGATCCTGCTGGTCACCTGGCTGCTCTGGGTGGTGATCGACACCGCCATCCAGGAAGCCCTCAAGCCCACGGTCGGGCGCCGCGCCGCGCGCCAGCCCAGCACCCGGGTGCGGACCATCCTGCCAATGCTGCGCAACGCGATCAAAATCATCCTGGTGGTGATCTGCACCATCACCACCATGGCTAACCTGGGTATCAACGTCGCGCCCCTGCTGGCCGGTGCCGGGGTGGTGGGCCTGGCTATCGGCTTCGGCTCCCAGCAACTGGTGCAGGACGTGATCACCGGGCTGTTCATCCTGATCGAAGACACCATCGCCATCGGCGACTGGGTGGTGCTCGACTCGGGCCACGCCGGCACGGTCGAGAGCCTGACCATTCGTACCCTGCGCCTGCGTGACGCCAAGGGCTTCGTGCACTCGGTGCCGTTCGGCCAGATCAAGGCGGTCACCAACCAGTCGCGGCAGTTCGCCTATGCCTTCTTTTCGGTGCAGTTCAGCTATGCCACCAACGTCGACAGCGCCCTGAAGCTGATCCGCGAGGTCGGCCATTCGATCAGCGAAGACCCGATCCTGCGCCACAGCCTGCAGGGGCCGTTGCAAGTGTTCGGGGTCGACAGCATGAACCTCAACGGCATCACCCTCACCGCCCAGTTTCGCACCAGTTCCGGCGGGCAATATGCGGTGAACCGCGCCTTCAACGAGCGCCTTAAAAAGCGTGTGGACGAAACCGACGACGTCAGCTTCGCCCAGTACAATCCACCGCCACCCAGGGTCGGCGAAAAGGGTGCCTGATTCGGCTTTCTCGTCCCCGACCAACGGTGCTAAAGTCGCGCCCATGAAACCCACGTCCGCCCACCGCCCGCTGATTGCCTGGACCCTGTATTTCTGCGTCCTGTTCAATCTGTTCGCCTGCGGTATCGGTCACGGGCAGATGATGGGCCTGAAACTCAACGGCATCGGCGGCGCCTTCTGCTCGGCCATGGGCAGCGCCGGCCCTTCACTGAAAAGCGACTTCGGCGATCAGCCGGTCGCCGGCTGGGACAGCCTGCAGACCTGCCCGGTCTGCGCGGCGGCAGTGGTCTGCCTGGGCCTGGTACTGGTCATCGGCTGGCTGCTGGCGGCCAGCCGCATTCGTCGCTATCACCGTGAACTGCCCAGCAAGGCGCCACCGCGCTATTGCTGGCCCGCCGCCAACCCCCGCGCCTCCCCGCTTCTGGCTTGAACCTTCAGGCGGCCGTTTCGGCTGCCCGTAACCGGCCCTTTTCTGCCGCGCCTGCCTGACAGGTGCTGCGGGCCGCTGGCTCAATTTCCAGAGTTCGCTCCATGCCCTACTCCTATCGCTTTTCCGGTTGCGCGGCACTGTTCTGTGCGCTGTCCTTCAATGCCGCGGCCGATGCGCCGCTGACCCTGCCCGACCTGCGCATCGAAGGGCGCGCCGACAGCGAAGACGGTGTGCTGCTCGACACCCCTTCGCAAACCGGCTCGCGCCTGGGCCTGACCCCGCGGGAAACCCCGGCCTCGGTGACGGTGGTCAACCGCCAGCAGATCGAACAGCGCGGCGCCCAGACCACCCAGGACATGCTCACCGGCGTGCCCGGCATGACCGCCGCCTCCCCGCCCGGCTCCGCCGGCTCAGTGGCCTACCGGGGCTTTTCCGGCGCGCAGATCACCCAACTGTTCAACGGCATCAGCGTGCAGTACGACGCCGTCGCCGCACGGCCGGTGGACAGCTGGATCTATGACCGCGTCGAAGCCATCGGCGGACCGTCGAGCTTCCTGTTCGGCGCCGGTGCCGTGGGGGGCTCGATCAACTACATCACCAAGCTGGCCAGCCGCGACGAATCCTTCAACGAAGGGCGCATCAAGTACGGCTCCTATGACAGCAGCGAAACCTCGTTCGGCTTCAACCACGCCCTCAACCAAGGCGACGGCATCCGCAACTACGCCCGCCTGGATTTCAGCCACACCCACAGCAACGGCTATGTCGACCGCGAGGAACGCGACGCCTGGAGCGTGGCCTTCTCGCTGCTGACCGACATCAACGACCAGCTGTCCCACACCCTGGCCCTGGAGTACCAGAACGAGACCGTCGACAGCCCCTACTGGGGCAGCCCGGTACTCAACCCGCTGGGTGGCGAGATGAAGGTCGACGAAAGCCGGCGTTTCGAGAACTACAACGTCGAGGACGGCCGCTACGAGCAGCGGGTACGCTGGCTACGCTCGATCACCGAGTACCGCTTCAACGACGCCACTTCGGTGCGCAACACCCTGTACCACTACAACACCCAGCGTAACTTCCGTAACCTCGAAACCTACGCCTACAACGCCGACAACAGCCGGGTGAACCGCTCCAATGCGTTGTTGCAGCGCCACGACCAGGAGCTCAACGGCAACCGCTTCGAGCTGCTGCACCAGGGCCAGTTGCTGGGCATGGACAGCCAGTGGTCGAGCGGGATCGACTACAGCCATAACGTGCAGATGAACTACCCGCGCTCGGTGACCGGTGTGTTCGACAGCGTCGACCCGGCGAACTTCGATCCCGGGCATTTCTATGACCTCAAGGGCATGGTCCCCGGCTACCAGAAGAACCGCCAGAACACCGTGGACACCTGGGCGGCGTTCCTGGAAAACCGCCTGCAACTGACCGAGCGGCTGTCGCTGCTGACCGGCCTGCGTCATGACCATATCGACCTTGAGGTGCACAACTACCGCAGCGTCGATGCCAACAACCCGCTGGACTACAAGCAGAACTACGAGCCCACCACCGGACGCGTCGGCCTGGTCTACCAGCTGACCCCGGCGGCCAACGTCTATGTGCAGTACAGCACCGCCGCCGATCCACCGGCCGGCATCCTGACCACCGCCACCTTCGCCCAGCTGCGCGATTTTGACCTCAGCACCGGCAAGCAGGTCGAGGTGGGCAGCAAGTTCGACTTCCTCGACGGCCGTGGCGCCGCCACCCTCGCCGCCTACCATATCGAGCGCAAGAACCTGGCCACCGCCGACCCGGCCAACCCCGGCTTCACCCAGCCGGTGGGCAAGCAATCGTCGCGCGGGGTCGAAGTGGCCGCCTCCCTGCACGTCACCCCGCAACTGCTGGCCGAGGGCAACTTCGCCTACGTCGATGCCCAGTACGACGAGTTCAATGAAAACGTCGGCGGCACCAGCGTATCGCGCAAGGGCAACACACCGACCAACATCCCCGAGCGGGTGGCCAACTTCTGGCTGACCTACGACATCGACCCCAACTGGCAGGTGGGCGGCGACAGCCGTTACGTGTCGTCGGTGTATGCCGATGCGGCCAACACCCGGCATGCGCCGTCCTACATCCTGTTCGGTGCATTCCTGGGCTACAAGGTCGATGCCGACACCCGCATCACCGCCCGGGTGCGCAACCTGACCGATGAAGTCTATGCCCGCTGGACCTCGTCGAGCATGCTCTACCTGGGTGCGCCACGGACCCTGGAACTGGCCTTGCAGACACGCTTCTAGGACGCCGCCGATGAAACGCTACCTGTACCTGTGGCACCGCTGGCTGGGCATCGGGCTGTGCCTGTTCATGGCCCTGTGGTTCTTTTCCGGGATGGTCATGCTCTATGTCGGCTACCCCAAGCTGACACCCCGGGAGCACCTGGCCCATCTGCCGGCACTGGAACTGCAGGGCTGCTGCGTCGACCTGGGCACGGCCCTGGCCGCCGCCGATGCGCAGCGAACGCCTTCGGCCATTCGCCTGAGCACGGTGGCGGGCGTGCCGCGCTACCTGTTCAGCTATCCGGGGCGCAGCAACGTGGCGGTGGATGCCCGCACGGGCCAGCGCGTGGCCGCGATCGACCGCGACCAGGCCCTGGCCGGCGCCCGCCAGTATGATCCGCTGGCGGCGCCCAGCTACCGGGGCGTGGTGGAAGAGGACCTGTGGAGCCACTCCCGCGCCCTGGACCCCGACCGTCCGTTGCAACGCGTGCAACTGGACGATGCCGACGGCACCTTGCTTTACCTCTCCGGGCAGACTGGCGAAGTGGTCCGCGATGCCAGCACGCTGGAGCGTGGCTGGAACCTGGTCGGCGCCTGGCTGCACTGGCTGTACCCGCTGCGCGGCATCGGCCTGGACGGGCTGTGGGGCAACCTGGTGATCTACTTGTCCTTGGCCGCCACGTTGATGGCGGTCCTGGGCGCGATCATCGGTGTGCTGCGCTGGCGCATCCGCAAGCCCTACCGCAGCGGCTCACGCTCGCCCTACCGGGGGTTCGCCCGCTGGCACCATATCGGCGGCTTGCTGTTCGGGGTGCTGGCGATCACCTGGATCTTCAGCGGCCTGATGTCGATGAACCCCTGGCGGATCTTCAGCGCCGGCGCAGCGCCGGACATGGCGGCCTATCAGGGCGGCCCGCTGACCGCAGCGGCCTTTCCGGTTTCGCCAGCGCAGGCACGCTCGCGCCTTGCCGAGCACGGGTTCATCGCCCGGGAACTGGAATGGCGCCTGATTGGCGGCGCGGGTTACCTGGTTGCCTTCGATGGCGCTGGCCGTACGCGGCTGCTGTCGATGGCGAACGGACAGGTGCTTGAGCGCCTGCCTGAGCAGGTTGTGGAAAAGGCTGCCCAGGCGGTGCTGCCCCAGTCGCGGATACACAGCGAACGGCTCGATGCCTATGACTTCCACTACTACGCCAGGGCTGAGCAAAGCATGCTCGGGCACCTGGAGAAACGCCTGCCGGCCTTGCGCGTGCGCTTTGACGACCCGCAGCAGACCTGGCTGCATCTGGACCTGTACACCGGTGAAGTCTTGGGTGTGGTGGATCAATCCAGGCGTGCCTCGCGCTGGCTGTTCGCCTTGCTGCACAGCTGGGACTGGCTGCCCTTGCTGGAGCGGCGCCCGCTCTGGGATGCCTGGATGATCGTGTTCAGCCTGGGTGGCATGGTGCTCAGCGTCAGCGGTATCGTGCTCGGCTGGCGTCGCCTGCGGTAGCCGCTGCCGCCAGGCTGCGATCGAGCATGTAGGAGCGGGCTTGCCCCGCGATTGCGCCGTATCAGTCACATCGCATCGCGGGACAAGCCCGCTCCTACAACCGAAACACCAACGCCTTCAGCCCCCCCACCGGATCGATATCGGCAAACTCCGGCGGATTGTCCAGCCGCTCGACAAACTTCAGCCCCGGCGCCTCCTCGGCCATCTCCTCGATCAGAAACTCAGGCCCGATCCCCGGATCATTGACACACGCCAGCACCGTCCCCCCGGCAGTCAGCAACTCCGGCAAGCGCCGCAGAATCTTGCGGTAATCCTGGGTCAAGACAAAGCTGCCCTTCTGAAAGCTCGGCGGATCGATGATGATCAGGTCATAGGGCCCGAACTTGCGCACCTTGCCCCACGACTTGAACAGTTCATGCCCAAGAAAACTCACCCGCCCCAGGTCATGCCCGTTGAGCCGGTGATTGTCCCGCCCGCGGCTCAGGGCCGAGCGCGCCATATCCAGGTTGACCACCTGCTCGGCCCCACCGGCGATCGCTGCCAGCGAGAACCCACAGGTATAGGCGAACAGGTTCAACACCCGCTTGCCCGCCGCCTGTTCGCGCACCCAGCGCCGGCCATAACGCATGTCGAGGAACAATCCGGTGTTCTGCTTGAACCCCAGGTCCAGTTGATAGCGCAGGCCGTCTTCATCGATCAGCCAGTGTTCGCTCGGTTCCCCCAGCAACCACTGACCCGGACTGTCGGGCAAGTAACGGTGCTGGATGAGAATCGCCTGCCCCGTCCAGCAAGGCGCCTGGGCAAGGGACAGCAGCATCTGCTCAAGGGCCGGCAACTGCCCGGCCGGCGGCTCGCGAAACAGCGACACCAGCAGCACACCCTGCAGCCAGTCCACGGTGATTTGCTCCAGCCCCGGCCAGCAGCGGCCACGGCCATGGAACAGCCGACGGGTTTCGTCCGGCGCCGGATCGAGGGCGGCAAGCAGGTGCTGATTGAGGGTGTCGATCACAGAGGTCATGGGCAGATTCAACAGGAGTAAAGCGGCCTATTCTACCCTGCCCGCCGTCAGGAAACGGCAGCAACATCTACACTGCCATTCCCACCCTCACTACTGGACAACCACCATGAGCGAGAAACCCACCATCGTCCTGGTCCACGGCTTCTGGGGCGGCGCCGCCCACTGGAGCAAGGTCATTCTCGAACTGTCGCGCCTGGGCCACCGCAACCTGCACGCCGTGGAAATGCCCCTGACGTCGCTGGCCGACGACGCCGAGCGCACGCGCAAGATGGTCGCCAGCATTCCCGGCAAGGTGCTGCTGGTCGGCCATTCCTATGGCGGAGCGGTCATCACTCAGATGGGTAACCAGCCCAATGTGTCCGGACTTGTGTATATCGCCGCCTTCGCCCCCGACGACGGCGAAAGCCCGGGCAGCATCACCGGACAGAACCCGCCTGAAGCTGCCGCCAATCTGCAACCGGACAGCGATGGCTACCTGTGGATCAAGCCGGACAAGCTGCACGAAAGCTTCTGCCAGGACCTGGGCAAGGACGAAGGGCTGATCATGAGCGTGACCCAGAAAGCCCCGCTGGCCAGCACTTTCGGCGACACCATCAGCAACCCGGCGTGGAAGCACAAGCCCTGCTGGTACCAGCTCTCGACCCATGATCGAATGATCCATCCGGACAACCAGAGGTTCATGGCCATCCGCATGAACCCCAAAGAGCTGCTGGAGCTGGACGCCAGCCATGCTTCGCTGGCGTCCAGACCCGCCGAAGTGGCGGCGCTGATCGACCGGGCGGCCGTCAGTCTGGCTTGACCGCCGCGACCTTGACCGCCGGCTTGAACCACCAGCCTTGCTGCATACCGGCCGCGGCCAGCAGGATCGCGGCCACCCCCAGCCATTGCAGCACCTCCAGGCGATGGCCGAAGGCAAACCAGTCGACGAAGATCGCCGCGATCGGGTAGATGAACGACAAGGCCCCAGTCAAGGCGGTCGGCAGCTTCTGGATCGCGCCGTAGAGCAGCACATACATCACCCCGGTGTGGACGATGCCCAGGGTCACCAGGCTGGCCAGCGCGCCGGCTTCGGCGGGCAGGCCCGAGGTATTGGCCCAGGGCGCCAGCAGGAGGATGCCGGTGCACACCTGGACCAGCGCGATCAGGTGCGGTGGCGTGCCGCTCAGGCGCTTGATGATCAGCGCCGCCACGGCATAGAGGAAGGCCGCGCCCAGCGCCAGGCCAATGCCCATCAGGTAGTCATTGCCGCTGCCGTCCTGGCTGCCATGGGCACTGACGATCGCCAGCATGCCGAGGAACGACAGGGCCAGCCAGAACAACTTGGGCACGGTGATCTTCTCACCGAGGAACAACGCCGCCAGCCCCACCAGCATGAACGGCTGGACGTTGTACACCGCCGTGCCGATGGCGATCGAGGCGCGTGAATAGGAGGCGAACAACAGCACCCAGTTACCGACGATCGCCACGCCGCTGAGCACGGCAAGGGCGAAGGTGGCCAGGGTCAGGATACCGGGCTTGAGGAAGCCCATGGCCAGGCAGATCAGCAACAAGGTGCCGGCACCGAACACGCAGCGCCAGAACACCACATCCAGCACCGGCTGCCCGGACACCAGCACGAACCAGCCAATGGTCCCCGAGATCAGCATCGCGGCGACCATTTCCAGCGAACCACGGCGTATTGAACTGTCCATCACTCACCTCCTTGACGATGGGTAAATTATCACCAGTGCGGCCGGGGTCATTCCAGCGGATAAAACAGGCTAAGCTGACAATCTACCTTTACTATCAAGGCAGATTTCACCATTCGCCTAACGAGGCTGCGATGACCGACGATATCGACCAGTTGTTGATCCAGGCGCTGATGGAAGACTCGCGCCGCTCGCTCAAGGCGCTTGCGCAGCTTAGCGGACTGTCCGCGCCCAGTGTCAGCGAGCGCTTGCGCCGCCTTGAAGAGCGCGGCGTGCTCAAGGGCTACACGGTGGAAATCGACCCGCGCTGTTTCGGTTACCAGTTGCAGGCCATCGTTCGTGTGCGGCCGTTGCCGGGCCAGTTGCAGGAGGTGGAGCGGCAGATCATGGCCATCCCCGAGTTCACCGAGTGCGACAAGGTGACCGGGGATGACTGTTTTATCGCGCGCTTGCATGTGCGCTCGATGGAACAGCTCGACACGCTGCTGGACAAGCTCAACAGCCACGCCGAAACCAACACCGCCATCGTCAAGAAGACCCCGGTCAAACGCCGCCTGCCACCCATGGCGTAACCGCTGCCCTTGTGGGAGCTGGCGAAGCCTGCGATGCGAACGACGCACAACCGCTGACTCTGCGTCGATCCCATCGCCAGCTCCGCTGGCTCCCACAGTTACAACCGAGGGTCTGCACCTGCCAAGCACTGTAGGAGCAACTGTCTTTGTGGGAGCTGGCGAAGCCTGCGATGCGAGCGACGCACAACCGCTGACTCTGCGTCGCCCCCATCGCCAGCTCCGCTGGCTCCCACAGTTAAAACCGAGGGTCTGCACCTGCCAAGCACTGTAGGAGCAACTGTCTTTGTGGGAGCTGGCGAAGCCTGCGATGCGAACGACGCACAACCGCTGACTCTGCGTCGACCCCATCGCCAGCTCCGCTGGCTCCCACAGTTAAAACCGAGGGTCTGCACCTGCCAAGCACTGTAGGAGCAACTGTC
>NZ_JALRNG020000070.1:0-13205 GCF_030272875.2 Pseudomonas sp. BJa5 | reverse complement strand
TTGGCGAAGCAAGTCGTAGGCCGCGCAGCCCCTGGAAGACACCGTAGCGAGGGAACCCGGAGCGTAGCGTAGGGCCGTATGTAGGAGCGGGCGGTTTTGCCTACTTTTTCCAAGAAAAAAGTAGGCCGCCGTAAGGGCGGAAGGGGCCGGCAGCGTCACCGCATGGAATGGATAAGCTCGCAGCTTCGGCATCCCATCCCATCCGTGATGAACCAGGGGGGGCAGGGGACTCAAGTTCTGGCGCAATCCGCCGACAAGAACGTTATCCCAAGAACCCATCAGGATGATAATGACATGGCAATCAATGCCGTAGTGTTGAACGGGAACCCAGCGCCGAGCACCAGTGGCAGCGGCCTGCGGATCAACGTCGGTACCGAGGGCACCGCCGCCAAACCAGAAGCAGACGGCAAGGTGGTAATCGATCCGAAGTCGATGCGCAATAACAGCAAACCCAGCGCCGAAGTCAGCTCCGACAGCGAGCCCCCCCACGTCCAACAACTGCGCAAGATGATCGAAAAGCTGCAAAAGCAGCTCGAACAACAGCAGAAACAGTTGCAGCAGGTGATAAACAGCAAAATGGAAGAGACCGAAAAGCTGGCGGCCGTTGCCGCGGCCCAGGCGGCGGTCAGCAGCACCATGGCGGCAATCGCGTCGGCTACTGCCGAACTGGTCTCGGCCCTGACCGAAAACGGTGGCGGCGGCTCAGGCTCGCTGGTCAGCACCAGCGCCTGAGCCCCAGGGCAGGCCTGTCACCCGGCGGGTGCAGGCCTGGCGAGGCTCAGTCGGCCATCGGCCGGTTCTGGCTACGATCGGTCTTGTAGCGCATGGCCACCGCCGGTGCCGGCTTGGTGCTGCCGGTTTCCAGCCACTGGCGCATACGGGTGGCATCGGCGAAGTGGGTGTACTTGCCGAAGGCATCGAGGATCACCATGGCCACCGGACGGTTGTCCATTTTCGTCAACAGTACCAGGCAGTGCCCGGCATCGTTGGTGAAGCCGGTTTTGGTCAGGCGGATATCCCAATTGCTCTTGTTGACCAGGTGGTCGGTGTTGCGAAAGCCCAGGCTGTAGTTGGGCTTGCGAAACGCCACGGTCTTCTCGCGGGTGGTGCTCAGCTCGCTCAGCAGCGGATAGTTGCGCGACGCCATCAGCAACTTGCCCAAGTCACGGGCGGTGGACACGTTGCGCGGCGACAGGCCGGTGGGTTCGACATAACGGGTGCTGGTCATACCCAGGGCCTTGGCCTTGGCGTTCATCGCCTTGATGAAGGCGTTGTAGCCACCCGGATAGTTGTGCGCCAGGGTCGAGGCGGCGCGGTTTTCCGACGACATCAGGGTGATCAGCAGGGTCTCGCGGCGACTGAGCTGGCTGCCCAGCCGAACCCGCGAATACACCCCTTTCATCTCCTTGTTCTGGGCGATGGTCATGGTCAGTATCTCGTCCATGTTCTGCTTGGCGTCGAGCACCACCATGCCGGTCATCAACTTGGTCACCGAGGCGATCGGCACCACCCGGTCAGCGTTGTTGGCATAAAGCACCTTGTTGGTCTGCAGGTCGATGAGCAGGGCGGCGCCAGAGGCCAGGTGCAATTTGGAGGGGTCGCGTTGCTCCTGGACCGAAGGTTGGGCAGCGACGGCTGGGGGGACCGTCGCAGTACCAGTGAGCAACAGCAGCAGGCTTAGTATCGATAGGGAGGTTTTCACGTCGAGGCTCACTAAATATTGGTATGTTGTTGGCTGTGCAAGGGTTTTCCCCCAAAAAACCGCTGCATTCTGGAGTATGGCTCAGTTGCTGTCGATTGCCCTGTAATTACGCGGGCAAATATGAACGAAATTTAATCCTGAACCCATTCAGTACCGACCGGCTAGCATGCCCATGTGCCTGGTTCCGACCAGTGGTTGGCGGGAACCAGCCGTCTGTCAGGTCCGGCGCCGAGCCCATCGAGAAAAGCGCCGACAGCGCAACTAGCCAACAGCGCAAAGAGTAGTGGGTCATAAGATCGAATATTCTTTGCCCCGAACTTCCTTAGGTATAAATCAACTAACCCGGCCGACCAAC
Organism: Pseudomonas sp. BJa5; assembly: GCF_030272875.2. NCBI lineage: Bacteria > Pseudomonadati > Pseudomonadota > Gammaproteobacteria > Pseudomonadales > Pseudomonadaceae > Pseudomonas > Pseudomonas sp. BJa5. The sequence goes on along the minus strand of NZ_JALRNG020000070.1, from coordinate 11,148 downwards.
AGTGTAACGGCCAGTCACAATGATGCATCTTAATAGGCGCACTTTGAAACTCAGGGTGCGGTTCTTTCGTTGGGGAGTCATTCGATGCGTGCCGCCGGGGCAGGGCGCCCATTTGCGCGAAGTGGCAACGCAGCAGCTGAAGCGCTTCATATACCCAGGCGATTCAGCCGCAAGTAACGCAGTACCTCCACTTTCTAGTGTATCTGCCGCGTTACAACTAACGCCTCTCCCTGTAAATGCAATGAAATACCAGCGGCAGCACTGGAGCGTCAGTTTGCGCAGTTGTAACAGCGATCGGCAGAAGTTTCGATAACGCGACCATGCACAGGAAGACGCTCATGCACACCGTTCGCAACACCTTGGTGGTGGTGGATTCGCAGCAGTCCGCGGACCTGGTCCTGCACCGGGCCAGAATGATTGCCAGCGCGACCCGCTCACACCTGCACCTGCTGGCGTGCACCAAGGGCAATCATCACGGCGCCTACCTGAATGACCTGCAAGGCACCCTGGAGCAGCAGGGGTATAGCGTCAGCGCCCAGCAGGCCTGGTATGGAAGCCCGTACAAAACCATCATCGCCGTGCAACAGGCACAGGGCTGCGGCCTGGTGATCAAGCAGCACCTGACTGACAACCCGGTGGTCAAGGCCCTGATTACCCCTGAAGACTGGAAGCTGATGCGCTACTGTCCCAGCCCGGTGCTCATGGTGAAAACCGACAGGGACTGGACCGGCGGCGCCATTCTCGCTGCAGTCGATGCCGGCAGCACTGACGTGGAGCATCGCGTCCTGCAATCGGGGATTGTCAGCCACGGCTACGACGTGGCCAAACTGGCCAGCGGCACGCTGCACATGATGAGCGCCCATCCCTACCCCATGCTCTCGGCGAGCGATCCGGTGTTTCAGCTCAAGGAGAGCATCCAGGGTTTTTACCGCGACCAGTGCAAACGCTTCCAGGCCGAGTTCCACATCAGCGACGAATGCCTGCATATCGAAGAAGGCCCGGCCGATGTGTTGATTCCGTACCTGGCGCACAAGCTCGAAGCGGTGCTCACCGTGATCGGCAGCGTGGCCCGCAGCGGGCTGAGCGGCGCCTTGATCGGCAACACCGCGGAAATGATTCTGGACACCCTGGACACCGATGTGTTGGTGCTCAAACCGGACGACATCATCCTGCACCTGGAAGAGCTCGCCGCGCCGCCGCTGACTTCGCCGGACGACATCGCCGCATCCGCCTGGCCCTATAACCACCACAACCACCATTACCCTCGAAGCTGATCCGCAGTGGTCGGTGCTTTTGCGCCCCCATAAAAAACCCCGCCAAAGGGCGGGGCAAGGGGCTGTGCGGAGCAACGCACGATAAAAGGGGGGCGATCCTCAGGCACACAGGCCGGGATTTTCCAGGCGGTCAGCCAGAGCCTTGGCGGCGGGCAGCGAGGTGAGGGGCCCGGAAACCGGCTCGCCCTCACGGACCACATACCAGCAGGCCAGCAGACCAAGCTCCCTGAGCGAGGCGGGGACGGCGCTGCCGATGACGGACATGATGCTGATAGGGGCCATGGGGGTTCTCCTGCGATTCATGGGCCTACCTTACGCGGCTCGGCGGGCCGGTTGAAATCAACCGGCTCGATAGTCGTCATCACTGCCATCGACACAGGCTTACCAGCGCGGAGGGCCGTAATAGACCGGCGGCGGGCCGTAGTAGCGCTCGCGGTAGTAGGGTGGTGGTGCCGGTCCATAGCGCTCGATTACCTGGTACTGCTGGTAGTACACCGGCGGCGGCCCCTGGTAATACACCGGTGGAGGGCTGTAGTAGACCGGCTGGCGCTCGACATACACGGTGCGGTCGCGGGCGCCATACAGGGCCGAACCGACCACCGCGCCGACCACCGCCGCGCCGATGATCGGGCCCGGTCCATACCAGCCATGGCCGCCACCATGACCGCCGCCGTGGGCGGCTACCTGCCCGCTGGCGGCCAGGGCGCCGACCAGCAGGGCGATCTTGGGAACATGACGGTTCATACGCATGCCTCACAGAGCAACCCCGATGCCGGGGATACTTCTATAAGACAGCGGGAACCGGGCGCTGCACAGGGCGTCTGAGTAAAGGTTTTGTAAGCGCCGATCAACGGTCGGGGCAGCTGCCGTGCATAATGGCGAATCGATCGCAAAGGAGTATCAAATGGCCCTTGTTCCTGGCAAAGACACCGTCCTGTGCATCTCCCTGGCCGGTCGTCCCGGCACCTTCGGCGTGCGCTTTCACAATCACCTGTACCAGCAACTGGGCCTGGACTATTACTACAAGGCCATGACCACCCAGGACCTGTCGGCTGCGGTCGGCGGTATCCGTGCCCTGGGCATTCGCGGTTGTGGCGTATCGATGCCCTACAAGGAAGCCTGCATGGCCCTGGTCGACGAGATCGACCCGTCGGCGGCGGCCATCGACTCGATCAACACCCTGGTCAACGACGGTGGTCGGCTCAAGGCCTACAACACCGACTACCTGGCCGTGCGCCAGTTGCTCAAGCAGCACCGGGTGGATCCGTCCACTGCCTTTGCCCTGCGCGGCAGCGGCGGCATGGCCAAGGCGGTGGCGTGCGCCTTGCGTGACGCAGGTTTCAGCCAGGGCATCATTGTCGCCCGCAACGAGCAGGCCGGTCGCCAGCTGGCCGACAGCTGCGGTTATCGCTGGATGGCTGAGCTGGGCGACTTGTGCCCGCCGATGCTGGTCAACGTCACCCCGATCGGCATGGCGGGCGGGGTGGAGGCCGAGCAGTTGGCCTTCAGCCGCGAGGCGATTGCAGCGGCGCAGCTGGTTTTCGATGTGGTGGCGATGCCGGCGCGCACGCCGTTGATCATCGAGGCCGAGAAACAGGGCAAGCCGGTGATTAACGGGCTTGAGGTGATCGCCTTGCAGGCACTGGAGCAGTTCGTGCTGTACACCGGCGTGCGGCCCACGGCCGAGCAGGTGGCGCAGGCGGTGGCCTACGCCCGTGGCTGAATGAGGCCCTATCGCCGGCGCTGCCGGCTCCCACAGGGGGCGAGGTGCTGTGGCCATTGTGGGAGCTGGCGAAGCCTGCGATGGGGCACCTTATTCCAGCGCCGCGAGGCGCTCTTCCAGCGCTGCAATCCGCGCCTCCAGCGCTTCGATCCGCTCCAGCGACACCGCACCCCCACCACTGCGTTCCGGCCCCTGCTGACGGGCGGCGAGGATTGCTTCGATCTCGGCCGGATCGCCCAAGGCATGGGTATAGCGATCTTCCCGCTGCCCGGCCTGGCGCGGCAGGTGCAAGGCAAAGCCTCGGGCGATCAGGCGCTCCAGCTGGTGCACGACCTGTTCGCTGTCTTCGAACTCATGCATGCGGCTGCTGCGGGTCAGCAGTTCATTGACCGTCTGCGGGCCGCGCAGGAACATCAGGCCCAGCAGGATGACCTGCGCCGGCACCAGCTCCAGGGCCTTGTCCACCCGCTGTTCCCAGCGGTCGGCGCGGCTGCCCATCTGCAGGCGGGTCAGGCCCTGGCCTTCGAGCGCGCGCAGGGCCTGGCCGACCTGGCCCTGGCTGAGGTTCATCACCGGCTCACGGCTGGTCTTCTGGTTGCAGGCCAGGACCAGGGCGTTCAAGGTCAGGGGGTAGGTTTCCGGGCTGGTGGCCTGTTTCTCGATCAACGAACCGAGGACGCGGACCTCGATGTTGGTGAAACGGGCTTCGGAAGCGGATTCGTGTTCGGCGGACATGGCCCTGTCTCTTTGCGAAGAAAGGTCTCTAGCCTAGGTGCGCGACAGGGTAAAACACAAGCAGCCGGTGCAGGGTGCACCGGCTGTGCGGTCAGGCTCAGGCGGCCTGGCGTTCCTTGGCCATGCAGGCCGCGGCGGTGAACAGCACGTCGGTGGAGGAGTTCAGCGCGGTTTCCGCCGAGTCCTGCAGCACGCCGATGATGAAGCCCACGGCCACCACCTGCATGGCCACTTCGCTGGGAATGCCGAACAGGCTGCAGGCCAGCGGGATCAGCAGCAGCGAGCCACCGGCCACGCCCGAGGCGCCACAGGCGCAGACGGCCGCGACCACGCTCAGGAGAATGGCGGTAGGGATGTCGACGACAATCCCCAGGGTGTGCACGGCAGCCAGGGTCAGCACGGTGATGGTGATTGCCGCGCCAGCCATGTTGATGGTCGCACCCAGCGGGATCGACACCGAGTAGGTGTCTTCATGCAGGCCCAGGCGCTCGCTCAGGGCCAGGTTGACCGGGATATTGGCCGCCGAACTGCGGGTGAAGAAGGCGGTGATGCCGCTTTCGCGCAGGCACAGCAGCACCAGCGGGAACGGGTTGCGGCGAATCTTCCAGAACACGATCAGCGGGTTGACCACCAGCGCCACGAACAGCATGCAGCCGATCAGCACCGCCAGCAGGTGCAGGTAGCCGAGCAAGGCGTCGAGGCCGGATTGGGCCAGGGTCGAGGCGACCAGGCCGAAAATGCCCAGCGGGGCGAAGCGGATCACCACGCGCACGATCAGGGTCACGCCGTTGGACAGGTCTTCGACCACGGTGCGGGTGGTTTGCCCGGCGTGACGGATGGCCACGCCCAGGCCGATGGCCCAGGCCAGGATGCCGATGAAGTTGGCGTTCATCAGGGCGCTGACCGGGTTGTCGACCACGCTCAGCAGCAGGCTCTGCAACACTTCGGCGATGCCGCCGGGGGCGCTCAGGGTGACGTCCGAGGTGCTCAGGGCCAGGGAGGAGGGGAACATCATGCTAGCGATCACCGCCACCACCGCGGCGGCGAAGGTACCGAACAGGTACAGCACCAGGATCGGGCGGATATGGGTTTCGGTGCCATGGCGGTGGTTGGCGATGGACGCCATGACCAGGATGAACACCAGCACCGGTGCCACCGCCTTGAGGGCGGACACGAACACCTTGCCGACGAAGCTCAGGCTCAGGGCGATGTCCGGGGCGATCAGGGCCAGGGCGATACCGGCCACCAGGCCGATCATGATCTGCAGTACCAGGCTGGTACGGTTCAATAGCTTTAGAACAGGTGTCATGTCGGGTGTTTCTCTGTCTTGTACGAGGGCAGCGGACCTGCCGCGACACCGAAAATCCGGGGGCGCCAGGCGGTCAGGAGCGTGAAAGGGGCGCGACTTTAGCACAGCAGTCACATTTGGTGATTGCCCAGTGTCAGGCGGCAGGACGGGCGTGTAGTATGCGCGCCCCTTTGAAACGGCTGCGGGCCGTGGATGTTTAGCTGGCTGGAGTGTAGATGTTACTGCCGATTTTGTTGCTGGCCGCGGCCGGCTTCACTGTATTGACCACCGAATTCGTGATCGTCGGCCTGTTGCCGGGGATTGCCCGGGACCTCGCGGTGACGGTGCCGCAGGCGGGGTTGCTGGTGACCCTGTTCGCCTTCACCGTGGCCAGCGTCGGCCCGTTCCTGACCGCCTGGTGCGCGCGCTGGGAGCGCAAGCGCCTGTTCGTCGGCATCCTCCTGCTGTTCGCTGCCTGCAACGCCCTGGCGGCGCTGGCCCCGAACATCCAGGTGATGGGCCTGGCGCGGCTGTTACCGGCCCTGGGCTTGCCGGTGTTCTGGGCGCTGGCCAGCGAAACGGCGGTGGACATCGTCGGCCCGGCCTATGCCGGACGCGCCATCGCCAAGATCAGCTTCGGCGTGGTCTGCGCCACGGTGTTCGGTATTCCGGTCGGCACCCTGGTCGGCGACGCCCTGGGCTGGCGCGCGGCCTTCGCCCTGCTGGCGCTGCTGGCCCTGGCCAAGGCGCTGCTGCTGCATCTTTATCTGCCCCATACCCCGCGTCACAACCAGGCCACCTCCTTGCGCGGCCAGTTCGGCATCCTGCGCAGCCCTGTGTTGCAAGGCCATGTGCTGCTGTCGGTGTTGGTGTTCAGCGGCATGTTCACCGCCTACACCTACCTGGCCGACATCCTCGAACGCCTGGCCGGCTTCGACGGTGCGCGGGTGGGGTGGTATCTGATGGGCTTCGGCGCCGTGGGGATGATCGGCAACAGCCTGGGCGGCCGCGCGGTGGACCGGCATTCGCTGCTGGCCTCCGCCGGCTTTTGCGCCCTGATGCTGGTGGGCCTGATTGCCCTGGTGCCGAGCATCCACTCCACCTGGGGCCTGATCGCGGCCCTGGCCATCTGGGGCGCGAGCCAGGCGGCGCTGTTCCTGGTCAGCCACGTGCGCCTGATCAAGGCCGCGCCCCAGGCGCCGGCTTTCGCCGCCTCGCTGAACATCGCCGGGGGCAACCTGGGCATTGGCCTGGGGGCGATGATCGGTGGCCGGGTGATCGACCACCTGGGGCTGGCCAGTCTCGGTTATGCCGCCGCGTTGCTGATCGGCGCTTCGGTGCTGCTGGCGCTGGCGCTGACCCGGGCTACCAATGGAACAGTTGCCGGCGAGCCCCCTCGGTAATGGCGACAATGCCCGGGTGCTTGACCTTGCGCTCCACCGAAATGGCATAGAACGACTCGATCACCGCGTCGGTCTGGCCGATCAGCTCGACGCCGTACTGCTTGCAGACCTCATCGGCGATCACGCTGGGGCCGATGAAAATCCCGCTGCCGGACTGGCCGAAGGCCTGCATCAAGGCGCTGTCGTCGAACTCGCCGACGATCCTGGGCTGCAACTGTTGCTCGGCCAGCCAGCGCAACAGCCGGCTGCGCACCACGGTTTCCTGGCCGGGAATCAGCAGTGGCGCATGTTGCAGGCAGGCGGGGAAGCCTTCGCCCAGCTGCGCCGCCAGGGCCGGGGTGGCGAAAAAACTGATGCCGCACTCACCCAGCTTCTGGCTGTAGCCCTTGATGTCCAGGTGGCTGGGCATGGGGCTGTCGGAAATCACCAGGTCCAGGCGCTGGATCGCCAGGTCTGCGAGCAGGCGTTCGAGCTTGTCTTCGCGACAGCTCAGGCGCAGGGCGTCTTCCATGTCCATGGTCGGTGCCAGCAGGCGATAGACGATCGACTTGGGCACCACGTCGGCCACCCCCACCCGGAACAGGATCTGCTGCTCGTCGGGACGTGCGCGCAGCATGGCCTCCAGCTCCCCGCCGATCTGGAACATCTGCTCGGCGTAGGCCAGGGTCTGGCGGCCGCTTTCGGTCAGCTCCAGTTGCCGGCCGACCCGGCGAAACAGTTCGATGCCGTAGGTTTGTTCCAGCAGGGTGATCTGGCCGCTGATGGTCTGCGGCGTCAGGTTCAACTGCTCGCCGGCACGCACGATGCTGCCGGTACGGGCCACGACCCAGAAGTAATGCAGCTGTCGGTAATTGAGCATGGGCAGTGCCGATTCGGAAAAACCGAAGTATAACCGCTGAAAATACGAATTTTCCTGATGTATCCAGATATTTAGAATCCCCAGCCATCACGGTGCCACTGAGTGGGCACCGATCACTGACATGGAGACACACAGATGCTGCAACTCAAATCCATCGGTACACCCCTGGTGTTGCTGCTGGCCCTGTTCGCCATGAGCGGCTGCGAGCAGGCGGAAAAGTCAGCCCAGCAAATGCTCAACCAGGCAGCTGAATCGGCCAAGGAAGCCATCGATAAAACCAACGAAGCGGCCCAGCAGGCCCTGAGCGAAGCTACCGGCTCCCAGGGTTCGGACAAAGCTGGCAAACCTGAGCGCGACGACAGCGCCAAAGAAATCTGACCACCCCTTACCTCGATTCAGGATTGATTCATGGAATACTTGTTGGAACTCGCTGCAAGCCCGACCGCCTGGGTAGCCCTGGCCACCCTGGTGGCCATGGAGATCGTGCTGGGCATCGATAACCTGATCTTCATCTCCATCCTTACCAACAAGTTGCCCGAGGCGTACCGCTCCAAGGCGCGTCGCATCGGTATCAGCATGGCCCTGGTCATGCGCCTGGGCCTGCTCAGCACCGTGGCCTGGATCGTCCAGCTGACCGAGCCTGTGGTCGATGTGTTCGGCCATACCTTCTCCTGGAAGGACATGATCCTGATTGCCGGTGGCCTGTTCCTGCTGTGGAAGGCGACCAAGGAAATCCACGAAAGCGTCGACCCGCGCGCCCAGGCTGAAGCCAAGGCGTCCTCGACCGTCACCCTGGGCTTTGCCGCTGCCATCGGCCAGATCCTGGTGCTGGACATCGTCTTCTCGATCGACAGCATCATCACCGCCGTGGGCATGACCGAGCACCTGCCGATCATGATCATCGCCGTGATCAGCGCCGTGATTGTGATGTTGGTGGCTGCCGACCCGCTGGCCAAGTTCATCAACGACAACCCGACCGTGGTGATGCTGGCCCTGGGCTTCCTGATCATGATCGGCATGACCCTGATCGCCGAAGGCTTCGGCGCCCATGTCCCGAAAGGCTACGTGTATGCGGCGATGGCGTTCTCCACCGCGATCGAAGTGCTGAACATCATGTCGCGCCGGGCGCGGATCAAGCGCGAAGCAGCTGAGGGCTGATGTAAATCGCGGGGCAAGCCCGCTCCTACATACTCTGTAGGAGCGGGCTTGCCCCGCGATGCTTTTCAGGAATCAGTGCACACTGGCATGCCGACGGCTGCGTCGCGCTGGCGCAGGTTCGGTGGTGTCTTTCGGCAGGGTATGGTGCGGGTGGTGGCGGCGCGCAATGCGCAGTACACCCCAGAGCATGGCGGCGGCGACACTCAGCCAGGCGCCAACCAACATAAGAATTGCCATTGTCAGGCTCATAGCTACCTCCTGGAATCCCTGGCCAGCCCTTCATGCTTGCCCAGCGGACACCCCTGTAGTCTAGCCCAAGGCCCATGGCAGGCCATTGACCGATGGTCTAGCCCCTTGGTCCGCTTTGTTCTAAATGCCCCCCGGACTATACCCGAACCGCCTGCCGGCCTATGATCGCAACCCAGGGCCGGGCGCCGTCTGCCGGGCATCAGCACAAGCGAGTGTTCATGCTGCCACTGTCTATTTCCTTCACCACCCCGCGGCGCCTGCTGGCGGCCTGCGCGGTGGCCCTTGCCCTGGCCGGTTGCGCCAGCCAGCCGGCGCCGATCAAGGGCCTGCCGCAGCGGGTCGAGATCGGCTCGGTGCCGTTCTACCGCGGCAATGCCAACCAGAGCGCCGCCATGGCCCTGGCCGCCATGCTCTCGCAGCAGGGCGTGCGCATTACCCCGGGCCTGCTCGACCAGCCGCTGGGCCTGCCCAAGGGCGTGGACAAGTTGCAGGACTCGGTGCAGAACGTCGCCCGCCAGTACGGCATGGTGGTCTATCCGCTGGAGCCGAAGCTCGACGCTTTGCTGACCCAGGTGGCCGCCGGCAATCCGGTACTGCTGCGCTTTGCCGAAGGCTCGGCGTTCTGGGCCGAACCGCGCTATGCCTTGCTGGTCGGCTACGACAGCTACAAGCAGCGGGTGCTGTTGCGCGCAGGGATGAACCGGCGCTTGTTGATGGACTTCGACGACTTTACATCGGCGTGGAACAAGGAGGGGAATTGGGCGGTGCTGGTGCAGCAGCCGGGCCAGTTGCCGGCCCAGGTTGACCGTCAGCGCTGGCTGAAGGCGGCCAATGACCTGGCCCAGGCGGGCCAGGAACAAGCGGCCCGCCAGGCCGTCAGTGCCCTGGGGCAGTAACGGCGCAGGCGGGCAGGGGGCTTAGAAGCCCAGGCGGTCGCGCAGGCTGTAGTACCAGGCGCCGATGGCGCTGAACGGTACGCGCAGCATCTGGCCACCCGGGAACGGGTAGTGCGGCAGCTCGGCGAAGGCGTCGAAACGCTCGGCCTGGCCACGCAGGGCCTCGGCCAGCACCTTGCCCGCCAGGTGGGTGTAGGTGACGCCGTGGCCACTGCAACCCTGGGAGTAGTAGATGTTGTCGCCCAGGCGGCCGACCTGGGGCAGGCGCGACAGGGTCAGCAGGAAGTTGCCGGTCCAGGCGTAGTCGATCTTCACGTTCTTGAGCTGCGGGAAGGCCTTGAGCATCTTCGGGCGGATGATCGCCTCGATGTTCGCCGGATCGCGGGCACCGTAGACCACGCCGCCGCCGAAGATCAGGCGCTTGTCGCCGGTCAGGCGGTAGTAGTCGAGCAGGTAGTTGCAGTCTTCGACGCAGTAGTCCTGGGGCAGCAGGCTGCGCGCCAGTTCTTCGCCCAGCGGCTCGGTGGTGATCACCTGGGTACCGCACGGCATGGACTTGGCCGCCAGTTCCGGCACCAGGCCGCCGAGGTAGGCGTTACCGGCGACGATGACGAACTTGGCCCGCACTTTACCTTGCGGGGTGTGTACCACCGGGTTGGCACCACGGTCGATGCGCACGGCCGGGGACTGCTCGTAGATCTTGCCGCCCAGCGACTCGACCGCGGCGGCTTCGCCCAGGGCCAGGTTCAGCGGGTGGATGTGGCCGCCGCTCATGTCGAGCATGCCGCCCAGGTACTGGTCGCAGTCGACCACTTCACGGATGCGCTTCTGGTCCATCAGCTCCAGCTGGGTGTGGCCGAAGCGTTCCCACAGGCGCTTTTGCGATTCCAGGTGGCCCATCTGCTTGGCGGTCAGGGCGGCGAACACGCCACCGTCCTTGAGGTCGCACTGGATGTTGTACTTGGCCACGCGCTCACGGATGATGCGCCCGCCTTCGAAGGCCATCTGGCCGAGCAGTTGGGCCTGCTTGGGGCCGACGGTGCGTTCGATGACGTCGATGTCACGGCTGTAGCTGTTGACGATCTGGCCGCCGTTGCGACCCGAGGCGCCGAAACCGACCTTGGCGGCTTCCAGCACGGTCACACTGAAGCCGTTCTCCAGCAGGAACAGGGCGCTGGACAAGCCGGTGTAGCCGGCACCGATCACGCAGACATCGGTCTGTACCTCTTCCTGCAGCGCCGGGCGCGGCGGAACCGGATTGGCCGATGCGGCGTAGTAGGACTGTGGGTAGGGGGTGTTAGCCATGCTGCGAAACCTCTGTTTTATATTTTTTACGACTGTACCGATGCTATCAATAATAATAAACACCCGCTAGTCGTGTGTTGAAAATCCTTTACCCCCTGCTTTTGCAAATATTTTTAAAATTCAGTGGTTTAGCGTAAAAAAAAGAGTTGACACTGTCTGTCGATTCCGTAGAATGGCGCCACACAGCAGGCACATAGCTCAGTTGGTTAGAGCACCACCTTGACATGGTGGGGGTCGTTGGTTCGAGTCCAATTGTGC